>JBELAI010000204.1:0-10842 GCA_049508975.1 Occallatibacter sp.
CAGGTTGGCGAGATTGGCGCAGGCCAGCAAAAGCACGAATCCCGCCAGTCCTTGAAGAACATACACCGGCTTCGACATTTCCGCTTCCTGGTTTTGCCCGCGCCTGCCGTCGCGCACCATCAGGCGCGGCATCTTTCCGTCCTTCTTCACTTTTACGGTGGCGCGCACCGCCGCGTCGAATACCACATTCAGGGCTGCCTCCGCAGTAGGGTCTGAAACACCGGGCCTGGTGCGGCCCATCATCATTACCCACCACTCATCCGGATTCGTTAAGAGCGATTGCGGTCCGTTGGGCGCAACGATTGGCTGCATGCTGAAGGGCAGAAAAATGTCTGGCGACATCATCGCATCATATGCGCCCGTGAATCCTGGAGGGTTCACTCCGACAATAGTCATGGGCGTCAAATTGATGCTGACCACTTTGCCGATCACTCCTGGCGAGCGCGCGAAGCGATTGGTCCAGTAGCGGTCGCTGATCACAATGACCGGTCCGCTTCCAGGCTCGCCGTCGTCGGCCTCTCCTATGGCGCGCCCCAGGGTGGGCCGCACACCGAGCACGGCGTAGTAATTGCCGGAGATCATCTCGGTGCTCACGGCTTCCGCGCGGCCATCGATCGTGGCCGTCATGCGGTCGAAGGGCTTCACCGCAAAAATGTCGCTCAGCGAATGGTTTTGGCTGCGCAACTGCTGATAGATGGGATAGGAAAACGAAGTCGTAACATCAGGGCCCCCGGGAGTGCTTTCGAAATATCCCCAGAAGCCTTTCACCGCAACGTCATCGGATTCCGTGCACCATAGCATGCGAAGCTGTTCGGGATGCGGCACAGAGAGGCGATCGAGCAACATATGCTTGGCCACAGTGAAGATCACCGTATTGGCGCCGATTCCGAGCGCGAGAGAGCTTATCGCAATCGCCGCCAGCCCCGGGCTCTTGGCCAGCATGCGGATAGCAAATCGCAGGTCGCCCCGCAACTCGTCGAAAAAACCAGCGCCCCAGGCCGACCGGCAATCTTCCTTGCGCGCCGCGACGCTCCCCAATTCGGCGCGTGCCTGGCGCATCGCTTCGTCGCGCGGCAGTCCACTGCGGACCAGGTCTTCGGCATAGCTCTCGATGTGGAACTCAAGTTCCTCGCTGATCTGCCGATTCAGCTCTCCGCCTCGGCTCACTGCTCTCCACCATGTCGAAATCCGGCTCCGCAGTCTCATAGCTCCTCCCGTCTCACCTTGAGAATCGACCCCACCAGGTGAACAAACTCATTCCATTTCTTTTCTTCGGAGTCCAATCGCCGTCGGCCGGCCGCAGTCAGCTTGTAGAAGCGCGCACGGCGTTTGTTCTCGCTCTCGCCCCACTCACCCGCGATCCAGCCTTCGTGTTCCAACCGGTAGAGCGCCGGATACAACGATGCCTGCCGGATTTCCAGCCGGTCGCCAGAAATTTGCTGGATGCGCAAAAGCACACCGTAGCCATGCAGCGGTCCGAGCGAAACCGCCTTCAGCACGAGCAGGTCCAGAGTGCCCTGCAACAAATCAACATCTTTATTGCGAGTCAATGGCGTCTCTCCCCCAGCCTGGCTGGGAGAGTATCAAGGCTTCTCCCAGTCTGTCAAGGAGAGACGCAACCGGCGCCTTCAGATCGAAGGATTACTGTCATTCGGTAAGCCCGCAACCTGCTTCGGTGGCAAGTCCTCGACTGATGTATATCGACAATCTGCGCCTTCGCGATGGGGATTGCTCAAATGTATCGCCCATCGCCGTCTGTTGCAAAACCGTTCGTTCGCCCAATATTCCGGCCATTTTTGCGGCTTGCTAAAAACGCGTGGTAAATCATACCTTTCTGTTGACACTGGAGGGTGTCTTAACGCACCCACTCAACTCGGCCCGATAGTCTTTAAGTTCCAACTCGGTGACGATCGAGGTCGATCGTCGATTCTTGACCCCACGGCTTAACTCGCCACTATTCTTCACCACTCCTTCACTATTTCCCCTGACATTTTCACTGACCTTGAAGAGATCCCGTAATTAGGCCGTCCAACAGGGGTGCAAAGTCTTCTTTCTTCGTCTTGACAACTGTTGCATATACAACTATAGTACGGGCATGAGTAAACTGGTTCCGAGCAATTTGGAACAGCACCTGGGTTACTGGCTGCGTTGCCTTTCCAACTTCGTTTCGCACAGCTTTCGCGAAAGGCTGGCTGGACAGGATATCTCCGTCGCCCAGTGGGTGGTTCTGCGGACGCTCTATGACAGCAGCGGCATTACGCTAAATGAGGCCGCAGCGCAAGTGGGCGTAGATAAAAGCTCCCTCTCCCGGATGGTAGAACGGCTGGTTCAGAAAAGGCTGGTCAACCGCACTCAGGGCGACGACCGGCGCTCGGTCGGGCTAACTCTTACGCCAGCCGGGAAGAAGCTGGTGCCGCAGTTGGCACAATTGGCGGATGAGAACGACGCGACATTTTTTAACACGCTGGCTCCCAAACAACGCGCGGAATTTCTGGCGACGATTAAACAATTGCTTTCGGCGAATGACTGGGACGCATCCCAGCGCGGCAGCGACAGGGTGGAATAATTTCACAACAAAAGAGGAAAACAATGAACACCAGATTTAACAATCAGACTTTCGGAGAAGCACTTGTTAACGCTCCGACACCTTCAGAAGCAGAGCCTTCTAAATTCACCGAACAGGGCATCCGGGCTCGCGGATTGACCAACTACCCCGCGCTTTGCGGGCTTGCCGGGCAGGCCGGAGTGGATAAATGGACGTGCGACTTGCTTGCCATGACATGCAACTATTTCGACAGGTCTGGTCGCGAGCTGCACGTGGAATCGATACCGACTGGCGGATACGAAAAAAGTGACTCGAATTGCAATGCAAGCAAAGGAGAGATATGAATACGACGATTATCGTTGAAGCAGCCAGCAGAACGCTTGCCGGCAAGCTCTCGTTCCCGGAAGTCGTTGGTCAACTGCTCACGGCTGGCGTGGAGTACTATTACGTGGATTATGTCGCCCTGAAAAAGGCCTACTACAGCGCTGATGGTGACATGGTGGTGACTCGCATCGACTATGAAGAATTACCGCCGGTTGCAGCGGAGTTCGACACTGCCGCGCTTCGGGCCGACATTTTGGACAGTCAACGGAACAATCAGCCCTATCGCGACTTCACCCGTCGGGCGATGGAGGCGGGTGTGCAAGGGTACTTCGCCTTCCTGCGCGGCAAGCGGGTGACATATTTTGGCCGCCAAGGCGATCAGCATACGGAGTGGTTCCCCGGTTCCGCGATAGCCAAGTAAAGGGAAAGCGATCCCGGGAGATTGGTTAAAGCGGTCCGCTCCGCGGTTTCTGCCCTTAGCTCCGGGATAGGCGCGGCCAGGACATTGTAGGATCAATCCAACAGGTGAGGACTATGGCGACTCTAACGAGCTATCAATCCGACATTCGCCCACTGTTCACTGAGCGAGACATTCGGGCGATGAGTAAGGCATTCAACTTGGCGAGCTACGAGGACGTCAAGGCGCATGCAGCGGTCATCTACGACCGAATTCGCGGCATCGGAGGCGATGTGATGCCGCCCCCACCGCCACGGGGAGAGGGCCCCTGGCCCCAGGATCGCATTGAGCTGTTTGCTCGATGGATGGCTGACGGTTACCAGCCTTAAGTAGCTCGTTGTCGACCTGGACATTACTGCGGAGGCGGCCCCTGGGGCCGATTACTGCCCAGAAGTTCGGCTGGTCTCCGCTCATCTATCTAACCATGATCATCGAATGACGGTTGCAGCCATGACGGCTGCAGCCAACGCGCGTTTCCAGCCTTCGGTCGTTCCCTGGGCGTATATCTTTCCCAATTCTGGCAGCCACGCTGAGCATTAGTTGGTAATGGCACTTTAAGAGGCTGGTCGAAGAATAGTCTCTAGCGCGTCGACTGATGCCGCCGTTCAAGTCGGCGGCACCGCACGCCGACCGAGCCTCTTGGGTTGACATCCGACCTGAAGCTTGGGATACTTAGGTCGGATGACGACCCGAAAGAGCTCGGACGACCGCATCGCCCTGTTGCAGGGAACCTTGGATGAGTTGATCTTGAAGACGCTGGTGCTGTGGTCACGCCACGGATAGGGGGTGGCGCGCGCGATTCAGCGGCGGTCAGAATAGGTGTTTTTCGTCGATCGCGGCTCGCTCTATTTGGCCCTTCAACGGCTGGAAGATAAAGGGTGGATTACGACCGAGTGGAGGTTGAGCGAGAACAATCGCAGAGCGTAGGTCTGCTCTCTTATGTCGATGGGACGCCATCAACTGATTGGGAAGACCAGTGAGTGGCAGCGGATGGCGCGGACAAAGGAATTGATCCTGGGCAATGGCACGGTACAGAATCCCGAGGAGGCCCGAGAATGGCTAAACGCAAGCGCAGCGCGGACGATTTCGCCGAAGAGATTCGAGCGCATCTTGAACTCGAAACGGATGCACTGAAGCACGAGGGCTTAAGCGAGGCAGCGGCGCGCCAAAGGGCAAAGAGCGAATTCGGTAGCGTGAGCGTGGCGCGCGAACGGTTCTATCTCCGTGGCCGGACGGTGTGGCTCGATAACCTGGTGCGCGACGTGCGGTTTGCAGTCCGGCAACTGCTCAACAATCCGGGCTTTACGGCTACAGCGGTCCTTGTCACGGCGCTGGGCATTGGCGCCAGCGTGGCGATCTTTGCGTTTGTGGATGCGGCACTTATCAAGCCGCTTCCGTATGAGAGCCCATCGCGGCTCGTGAATCTGTTCGAGAGCAATCTGACGGGACCAAGGTTTCATCTCTCCTACCTGGACTATCTCGATTGGAAGAGGATGAACACGGTTTTCAGCTCCTTGTCCGTTTATGTGCAGGACGACTTTATGCTGAGCACTCCGGAGGGAACGCGGCAGGTAGATGGTGTGCGGGTGAGTGACGGGTTCCTGCGCACGCTGGGCGTGCGGCCGCTGCTTGGCCGCGATTTTCACGAGGGCGAAGATCTTACCTCGGCTTCGAGCACGGTGCTGCTCACGTACGCGGAATGGCAGAATCGCTATGGCGGAAGGCCCGACATTGTGGGCCAGTCCGTGAATCTGAACGGAACTGCGGCCACAGTTATAGGTGTGCTTCCGTCGGACTTCCACTTTGCGCCTGCGGCGCCAGGTGGATTCTGGCTGACCATTGTACCTGGGGATAACTGTGGCAAGCAGAGGGGCTGCCATAACTTTCTTGGAGTGGCACGGCTCAAAGAGGGCCTCACGGTCGCAGCAGCGGATGCCGAGATGAAGACCGTTGCCGGGCGGCTTGAAAAGCAATATCCGGACACGAATCGAAACCGTGGCGCGAACGTGATTTCGCTGACCAACATGATTGTCGGCGACATTCGCCCCATCCTGCTGGTGCTGCTGAGTGGCGCGGGTTTGCTGCTGCTGATTGCGAGCGTTAACGTGGCCAGCCTGCTGCTGGTGCGCACAGAAAACCGGAAGCGTGAGATTGCCGTGCGCGGCGCACTCGGAGCGACGCCGGCGCGATTGATGAGGCAATTTGTGACCGAAGGCCTGGTGCTTACCGCGATGGGGAGTTTGCTGGGCTTTGGCGGAGCGAATGCTGCCATGCAAGCGCTTCCCAGATTGATCCCCGCGGACAGAATCGCGACCATGCCCTATCTGAATGGAATGGGACTGAACGTGCGGGTGCTCGGGTTCGCACTCGCCATTTCCGCGATTGCAGCGGTGATGTTTTCGTTGACACCTTTGCTGCGCATCTCGTTCACCAACCTGCGGCACGGACTTTCTGAGGGCGGGCGCAACGCGGCGGGCACCATGTGGCGGCGCTTTGGCGCAAATCTGGTGGTGATTGAGTTAGCCACAGCCATGGTGCTGCTGGTGGGAGCGGGACTGCTGGGCAAGAGCTTTTATCGGTTAATGCAAGTGGATATAGGGCTGCAGCCGCAGAACCTGGCCATGGTGAAGATCAGCGGATCCGCGACGCGGTACAGTACCGACACCGCGAAGGTGAACTTCGAACATCGGGTTATAGAGAAGCTGCAACGTCTTCCCGGGGTCACGTCGGTGGCGCTGTCAAGCGACCTTCCGGTGGGAGACGGCGACGGATTGAGTACGATCGCGTTCGCTGAGAAGTCGATCCTCGGAGATCACAATGAAGTGAACGATCGCGAGGTGAGCACTGCTTACTTTGCAACACTGCAGGCGCAGATGCTTCGCGGGAGGAGTTTTGCCGAGAGCGACGACAGCTCCAGGCCGCGGGTCACCATCATCAATCAGACCCTGGCCAAGCGCTACTTCCCGAACGAGAATCCTCTGGGGCAGCACATCGGTTCCGACGTTGCGAAATCTCCGATTGAAATCATCGGCGTCGTGGACGACATCAAGGAAGGCCCGCTGGAGACCTCAACGCTTCCGGCCATGTACTTGCCATCGAACCAGTCGCCGGACAACACATTTTATGTGATCGTCCGGAGCTCGCAGGCTCCGAAGTCGTTTCTGCCGCAGATGGATGCGGCGATTCATCAAGTTGATCCCGGTATCGCAACCTACAACGCGATGACCATGAACGATCACATTCATGACTCGCAATCGGCTTATTTCCATCGGTCGTCGGCGTGGCTGGTGGGGAGCTTTGCGGTGATGGCGCTGCTGCTGGGAGTGGTGGGGCTGTATGGCGTGATTGCCTATTCCGTCAGCCAGCGTACGAGAGAGATTGGCGTACGCATGGCGCTGGGCGCGCATCGCGACTCGATTTATCGAATGGTTCTTCGCGAAGCGGGAAAGCTGGCGATCGCGGGGATCGCCATCGGCCTGGTCTTCTCAGTGGGCGCAGGATCGTTAATGCGTGGGCTATTGTTCGGTGTGCGGTCCTGTGATATTTCGGTGCTGTGCGGCGTTGTGGGTATATTGGCTGCTGCGGCGTTGCTGGCCAGTTACCTGCCTGCACGGCGCGCAGCGTCGGTCAATCCGATGGACGCTCTTCGCGCGGAGTAGTAGCTACTATTCATTCGCTTCGGCGACAACGGGCGTTCCGGATGCATGATGAAAATCGGACAAAGGCCAAAGTTTGCTGATCTGGAGATAGAGCCGGATGCAAGTCTCCCTGCCCTTCTCCCAAGGGTGGAGCCGTAAGGCAGCGCTTCAGTCCTGCCTCCATTGAAAACACGACAATACCCATCGACCCATCGGGGGTGCAGCGGTCTGTCAGCACCAGTGATCGTCCATCCGAGGTCCAGCTCGGAGAGCCTGTCTCTCCATAAGGGCATGCGACCTCCGTGAGCTTGCGCGCCGGGCCGCTCAGCGCGGGTACGACATAGACGGCTCCGCCAGTATCGTCGCAGCGCCAAAAGGCAATCTTCTGCCCGTCCGGTGACCATGCGGGAGATCCCGCGAAACCGGCACGCGTATGGGTCAACCGGAGCGGCCTGTCGCCGCCGATTAGTTGCACATAGAGGTCGCCTTTCCCTGGGTTCTCGCCGTCCCAAATGAATGCGATTTGCTTTGCGTCCGGCGAGAATGTCGGCGCCCACCCTGCACCGGACATGTTGGTGAGCGGAACGACTCGGATGCGGGAGGAACGAGCCATCGGCATTGATTCGGGAGCCTGATCCGCACGACTGTGGAGCGATCGTCCAATGACCCATCCGACCGCCAGGAGGATTGCGGCTGTGGCAATCGCAACGAGCGGCCCCCTTACCGGCCCTTTTAGCGGCATGACCCATACTTCGTGGACGCGTAGCGACGGCGCACCAGGAAGTGTCTCATTTCAAATGCTGCGCCAAGACGCAAGGGTACAGGGCTTTCAATATCGCCAGAGCCTAAAGATTTGGGCCAATCTGTTTAGCCAGATCTCAGAGTCTGAGGGAAGTGCCTTGGAGCATGCCAGCCGGCATTGGCCCATGGCACTCCAGCGGCGCTTTGCCTCCGCCCTTCACCGTCGAACCAGAAAGCGGTGGCCATATGATCGGTTTCGATGCACGACGGTTTGTCCGGGATTTAAGCGCAGTGATGCCATCGTCGTCCGGGATTCAACTGCAGTAAAGTGGCCCGCCCTACTGAAAATCCGGGATTTAACTGCAGCGCGACAAGCACGGTTCCTGCGATGGCCCGGGAATACTCCTACTGGAGCGCATCATTCGGATTTGTTAATTGTAGTTAACTTCAGTGAATAGTCTCTCCGACCCACGCTGCTGATAACTCCCCCCAAAATGCCGTTTGGTTCGTCATGACGATCAACACCAACCCGGACCCTCGACTTGCTCCCCGCACGCCGGCGCATTCGTGTCTCGAGCGCATTCTGTCCGCTCATGTCATCACCTTGCTCTACCCAAACCTCGCCATCGACAACCAGCAACTTATCTTCGGACTCACCGGCTTCGATCAACATCGCGACCGATTCATGCACCAAAGAACACTTACACCGTCCCCCAGACCTCATTCAATATCCATAGATCCCGGGCTGATCTCTTCCCGCGATCCTGACAGACTAAGGCGGGAAAACGCGCGAGGGCGCCTTTCGCGAATCCACGATCGATCCATGCAGATTGGCGAAAACTGGCCGACTTGGGGAGTATTCGGTGTCTGTGTGTGCTTATGGCGATTTGACAACAACCGGGAGATATACAGCTATTCCTGTTTCTCGATGCTTGCTGCCGGAAGAGGATGTAGCTCCGGCGTTAGCTTCATTACCAGACACTTTGCTGCGCCGCCAGCCTTGAGAAATTCATCCAGATCTAACTGCACCACGTCGAATCCGCGATCGCGAAGGGTGCGTTCAAGTTTCGCGCCGATCCGGTTGAGCACGATTGTGCGCCCAATGTTGACAGCGTTGCATGCGAATCGAACCGCATCCGCCTCGCCGACTGCTATGCGGTGCTCCTGCGAATAAAATCCTTCGATCCTTGCTAGCGAGACCGCATCGAACGCCGGAGGAAAATAAAGAACCAAACCATCGTCGAGCGGAGCAAAGCAGGTATCCAAGTGATAAAACCGTGGGTCAATCAGATGCAGCCCGACAACTTCAGCGTCCCAAAGCGATCGCAGAATTAGATGGCTCGTCTGAAGAGTTCGCGTACCGTAGCCCACCCATAGCCGAGACATGTCCGATGAGAACAGCGCATCGCCTTCACCCTCAAAGGGTGTCTCGCGCGGCAGGTCCACGATCGAATAACCGGCCTCCACAAACCAGCGCCGGAAATGCTGCTCCTCCTCTTGGCGCTCCGGATGATAGAAGCTGCTGATGGCAACGATGCCCCCGCGCGCCAAGCCGGCGTTCGCGGTGAAGACCATGTCGGGCGAGCCTGCCACCTGCTCGATGAGATGAATATTCGCGAGTGGCAAAAGAGCGTCGTACAATGTCTCCCATTGCTCCATTGCGCGACGCTGCGAGGAATTTCCCAGGTTCCCTCGCATCCAGGGATTGATGACGTAGGAAACCTCGTATAACTTAGGCATGCACATCAAGAGCGCCGGAGTTTCTGGAGGACTCTTGATCATCGTTGGAATCTCACTCTCGACCGAAAGCTCGGCTCACAAGTCTTTTCCGCCTCTAAAGGATAAATATATTCCCTCCATCGGAATCGGAAACAATGGAGCGGGACTCGTACACATGTCAGAGGCTAACTTATGCTTTCAGTATAGGGAACTGCATCTCAGATCAGCGGGGAAGATTTACTCGCTCTCGAATCGCGGGAACAGTGCCAATGCGCTCATCATGCCAAAATCCGGGTTGCTGGGCAGAGATCGTTGGTCCAATAGGGGCCCAATAGAGGTTGCCAAGGTTAGACGTAGCTTCATTGACTTCTTGCGACGATGAAACAGAGCAGCGCCAAGAATAGGCCAGCGGGCCCGTTCTGGAATCTCTCCAATCTGCTCGACGAGGCGAAGTTAGCTATTGCGCTGAGCAACATTAAAACAACAAGTGCCCAACTACCCCATCGCAAGATTCCGAATGGGTCACTAGACGTCCAATATCGAGCGCGACCAAGGACGATGAGAGCGCCTGCAACGAGCAGGATGGCAGCGAAGGCACTCGCGATCCGGAGTCTCCCTGGAAGATGATCGTGACTGCCACCCCAGGCGCCCGATAGTCCTCGGGTGCCGCCGAATGCCCAGAAAGCTTCGCAGCCCGCAACTGCGACGAAAGCGGTCGCGACGACCGTTGCAGCGAACCGAGACACTCGCCTCGCGAGGGAAGCCGGCTCGCGAAACTCCATGCTGAACTTATAGCACGATGCGGTAGGGAAATGGATGCCGCATTGTGTCCGGATCGCCGCCTCTCCTTCCCAATGCCGAATCTTCGCCCCGTAAAGCGACCGAATCTGCCCAGGATTTGAGCAGAGAACGGTTCTTCAACGGACCGCGATTGGCGATACATTTGAGCAACCCAGATCGGCTATGCCAAGGTTCGTTACCCGGGATCAGGAAAGCCGAAGGCTGGGAACGCGCGCTGTCCTCGTCAATCCAGTATCACTTCCGGGCAGATCGCCGAACACTGGCCCGATACTTGAGGAGTAATCAGCCTCGGTGAGTGCCTTCGCGATTTTGCGCTCGTCTGGCCTTTGACCGGATCGGTTGTCACTGTTGAGGCAGCTTGCCGAGGAAGTCGTTCATCGCGCGCAGCACTTCGGCTTCGTTGGAGCGGAAGATGTAGTGATCCGCGTTCGGCAGACGGATGACCTTGGCTGAGCCGGTTTTACGTCCACTTGCCGAACGGTCGATCTGAATCGGTCAATGAGCGCTACGGGCTGTTAACCGGCTCTTCGACCTTCGCACGATGTGCGACAGATGCCATAGTAGGCTCAAGTAGAATCCTCCGTTTCAAGAATCCTCCTCCCATTTCGGCATGACCC
>JBELAI010000205.1:0-10763 GCA_049508975.1 Occallatibacter sp.
CGCAATACGTCCACCGGCCTTGAGAGCTTCCACCAGTTCCGCGGCGCGATGTCGTTCGTTGTGCTGGTGGCAGCTAACGGTGGGAGTCTCAATCTGGAAGTGGTTGAGCAGCTTCTGCGTCTGGCGCGTGTCTTCGCAAGCAATGCGGTCAACGCGCTTCAGAATGTCCAGAGCCCGCAGCGTGATGTCGCCAAGGTTGCCGATCGGCGTGGCAACAAGGTAGAGCCCGGGCGCTATCGGCGATTGCTCACGATCCGCCATGGGGCCGGCATCCATGAGTAGGGTTATTCTCCCTTTTCCTCGTGCTCGATGCGGCGCTGTTCCGCGAGCAGCGACATGGAACTCATCAGGTTCTGCACGCTCACAATTCCCACCACGCGCCCGCTTTCAGCAACAGGAATAAGCGCCAGCCCGTGGCCTGCCGTGAGGCGGCGGATGGTAGTGCCCAGCGTATCCTCCGGGCGCGCCACCTGGAAGGCACGGGACATCACAGACTGCACGTAGCCGTTGCCGTCGTTGCGCAATGCGTCAACAATCCGCTGGCGCGAGACGATGCCGACCAGTTGCGGGCCGCGAACGACAGGGAAATCCTCCTGCAGAGAGTGGACGCAGCGAACCAGCGCATCGGCCAGTGTGTCAGACGGCGAGAGCGTAGCGAAATCTGTGAGCATCACCTCGCGCATCCGGACGGTATCGACCACCGACTGAAAGAAAACCCCCTGGTCCTCAATCTGCGCGCCGATCATGATGAAAAAACCGGCGATAATGAGCCAGTAATTGTGAAGCAACATGCCGCCCACCATGGCTGCGAGTGCCAAGACCTGTCCAATGCCGGACGTTGCGCGCCCCGTCGGAGCGAATCCGTGCTTGCGGGCAAAGCTGCCCCGCAGAAGCCGGCCGCAATCCAGCGGGTAAGCCGGCACCAGGTGGATCAGCGCCAGGCCGACCTGCATCCAGACCAGGCTGCGGAGTAAGTAGACAGAGGTAATCAGCGGTGGATCGAGCAGGTGCATGTTGCCACCCGCGCCCAAGAACATTGCCGCCAGCACCAATGCCGTTGCAGTGTTCGCCAGCGGGCCGGTGAAGGCAAGAAAAAACTGCGCGCTTCCGCGTCCGGCGTTCTCCTGGCTTTCCGGATCGGCGTAGGCAAATAGCCCGCCGATCGGCAGCAGCAGCACGGCGCGCAGGCGCAGTCCCAGCCATGCGGCCATGATCAGGCGAGCAGCCTCGCGGACCGTTACCGCCGCTACAACCACCAGGAACAGGGCGACCCCGCGCCAAATAGGGTCGGCCGTGCTGAGGCCCAGACACAGGACTGCCAGCAACGGGAAAAAGACATGGACGCGCATCTCGACGCCCATCCAACGGCCCAGCGGGATTGACCAGCCTCGCATATTTCGATTGTAGTGGGTCAGGGTCGGATATGCTGTTGAGCGATGCGCATCATCGCCGGATCGTACCGTTCCCGCTCGTTGGAAGCTCCGCCGGGGCTCGCCACCCGCCCCACCAGCGACCGGCTTCGCGAGACCTTATTCAATGTACTGGCGCCGCGGATTGAGGGCGCGGCATTCCTTGATCTGTATGCCGGCTCGGGCGCGGTTGGGATCGAAGCACTGAGTCGTGGGGCGGCCAGTGTGGAGTTTGTCGATCGCGCTCCCGCCGCACTGAAAATCCTACGCACGAATCTCTTCAGGCTCGGCTTGACGGCGGGCTTTCGCATCCATGCGGCAAGCGTGAAAACTACTCTGCAGCGGATAAACCCGCTTGAGGAATTCGATCTGGTCTTTCTCGATCCCCCCTACGATGCTGCGACGGAATATTCGGCGACGTTGGGGTTGCTGGGCGGGGGAGGGGCGGGATTGCTGACGAGCGGAGCGCTGGTGATCGCGGAGCATCGAAGGAAGGAGCGGTTGGAAGCTCGATACGGAGATTTGGAACGGACCAGGCTACTGGAGCAGGGCGATGCTGCCTTGAGCTTTTACTCGGCTGCGGCAGCCGGTGCGCCGGAATAAAGCCTGCAGGCGCTCTGCTGGTGTTCAGGTGTAGAGTTGCGGCGTGGTGCTTTTGTGCGGAATCTCAGTAAGGAAAAATGGAAATGACAATGCGGGGAAGATTAGTACTGGCCACTGCGTTGCTTTGTGCGGCCGGAATGCAGGCGCAAACTACGCCGCCATGGCAAATTGGCCCATTCACGCGGCCGGAGAACGGCAATCCCGTAATTGCGCCCCGTTCCGAGTCCACGTTCACCGACCCGATATTGAAAGCGCCCGCGCGTTGGGAGGCTCTCCACACTTTCAACCCGGCCGCGATTGTGCGCTACGGAAAAATCTCTGTGCTCTACCGCGCTGAAGACGACTCCGGCGCAATGGCGATTGGCGGCCACACGTCCCGCCTAGGCCTCGCCGAGAGCTCCGACGGAATTCACTTCACGCGCGCAGAAGCGCCGGTGTTTTTCCCTGCAAAAGACAAGCAGCAGTCGCGCGAATGGCCTGGTGGCGTCGAAGATCCGCGCCTGGTCGAGCGTGAAGACGGCACTTATGTTCTGACCTATACGCAATGGAACCGCAAAACGTATTCGGTCGGCATCGCCAGTTCCCGCGACCTGACCCACTGGACCAAACATGGCCCTGCGTTTCTAACTGCGGCCGGAGGAAAGTACGCTGAGCTAAAGTACAAATCGGCGGGCATCGTTACACATCTCGATCCGGATAAGGGCCGCTTGATTGCCGCGAAGATCGATGCCAAGTATAGGATGTACTGGGGCGAAGGCGCTATCCATCTGGCAACGTCATTTGACCTGATTCACTGGACTCCTGTCGAAGACGCGCAAGGCACTCCGATCGAATTATTGCGCCCGCGCCCCGGCCACTTCGACAGCTCATTTCCTGAGACTGGGCCGCCTCCAGTGCTGACCGACGCCGGCATCGTTATGCTCTACAACGGAAAGAACGCTCCGGATGCGGGCGATCCCGACCTAGGGCCAAACGCCTATACAGCGGGCGAAGCTCTCTTCGACGCGCACGATCCGGCGCACCTTCTTGCGCAAGCAGCACACCCAGACTTGAAACCCGAGACGCCCTACGAAAAAACCGGGCAGTATGTCGCCGGAACCACCTTTGCCGAAGGCCTTGTCTACTTCCACGATCAATGGTTTCTTTACTACGGTTGCGCCGACTCGCTTGTAAGCGTTGTCACCGCACCAAAGGCTCCGTTTTCCGGCGTACAGGGCTTCTATCTCAAGAACAACGACACGGTTGTTTTTTACGGCGACAGCATCACTGAGCAGAACCAATATAACCAATATGTCGAGTTATACACGGTGACGCGCTTCCCCTTGATGCGTGTGCATTTCTACGGAGCCGGCGTTGGCGGCGACCGGGTCACCGGCGGAGGCGGCGGTCCCATCGATGAGCGCCTTGCCCGCGATGTGTTTCCGCTCAAGCCCACGGTAGTTACAGTCATGCTGGGAATGAATGATGGGAGTTATCAGGCAACGACGGATGAAATACAGACTACTTATACGAAAGGTTACGAACATATTCTTGGCTCAATTCGCGATCGTGCTCCCGCAACGCGAGTTACGCTGCTCGGCCCATCGCCATTCGACGATGTGACCAGGCCTGCACGATTTGCAGGCGGCTACAACGGAGTAATGAATCATTTCGGAGATCTCGATCGCGATCTGGCGCGCAAGTTCGGCCAGACCTTCATCGATCTGAACGCACCTGTAGTGGCGGCGCTTCAGAAGGCGCAAGCTCTCGATCCGAAGGTGGCCGGGCTGCTTCTTCCCGACCGCGTTCATCCCGGCGAGGTAGCCCACTGGGTAATGGCCGAGGCGCTCCTCAAGGGGTGGAATGCGCCGGCTCTGGTTTCTTCGGTAACGATCGACGGTCATGCGGGCAAAGTTGTCGATGAACAAAACGCGACTGCCGATCAGGTCAATCGCGACAACGGAGCCTTGCGCTGGACGGAAACTGAGAATGCATTGCCTCTTGCGTTCATTCGCGATAACGAAACGCAGGCGCTGCTGTTGGACGTGAGCGATATCCAACAGCAGCTCAATCAGGAACCGTTGCGGGTGACGGGACTGGACGCGGGAACTTACAACCTTTCGATCGATGGAACATCAGTCGGAGCATTTTCTGAGCATCAGCTCGACAGTGGAATAAACCTCGCCGATTATCAAACTCCAATGCGCCACCAATCCCAGGAAGTTAGCTGGCTGGTGCGCGACCGCGACCAAGCGCACTACATTCATCTGCGCATGGCGATACGAAAGTTCGATGCAGGCGCACAGCAGGGTCAGCCGGATGTTATGGACGCCTTTGAGAATTCTCTAGAAGATTCGATTTATAGGACCGCCGCGCCAAGGCCGCACGCATACGCGTTGACTCTCGCCGTAGCGCCTTCACAGTAGAGCGGCGCTTTTACAAGACGATTGAAAAGCGAAAGACCAGGTGCACGATGAAGATTTTTCGGAATAACGCGGCAGTTATCGCTGCAACATTGATCATTGTTTCTGTTTGCAGCGCGAATGTTTATGCGCAGGACGCCAAAATTACCGGCAACGCGCGCGTTGACCACCTACTGACCCAGATGACTTTGGATGAAAAGATCGCAATGGTTCACGGGACCGGCGAAGACGCCAAGACTTATCAGGGGCAGGCCGGTTATCTGCCGGGTGTTAAACGGCTCGGGATTCCGCCCATGCGATTCGCAGACGGCCCGCCGGGAGTGCTGACGCGCGTGCCCTCCATTGCGCCCACTTCGACTATGGGAGTCGCGGCCACATTCAGTCGTGAAGACGCGCGCCTCAATGGAGCGGTGATTGGCCGCGAGGCTCGTTCGCACGGCATTAGCGTAGCTTTGCAGCCGTTCATCAACATCGATCGCGACTTATATTACGGCCGCGGCTATAACACCTTTGGCGAGGATCCGTTCCTTACCGGCGAATTAGGCGCGGCTGAGGTGCGGGGCATTCAAGGCGAAGGAGTCATGTCGCAGGCCAAGCACTTTGTTGGATACGACACCGACGCCGCGAATGTGTTCATCGACGACCAGGCATTGCACGAAGTGTATCTGGCTCCATTTGCCGCGGTGAGCAAGGTGGGCGTTTCTTCCATCATGTGTTCGTATAACAAGATCAATGGGCCTTATTCCTGCGGCAATTCCGTCAACCTCAAGAAGTTATTGAAAGGGGAGATAGGCTTCGAGGGATTTGTCACTTCCGATTGGGGCGCGACCCACGCAACTGACTTCATCAACGCCGGGCTCGATATGGAAATGTCAGGTCCACTGCCGGTTTCGTTCGGCGGGTCCTCTTATTTTGTGAATGGCCCGAAGCGGGAGCCCGTCGATAGCGGCAAGCCCGATGGCCCTGCACTGAGCGATGCAGGCCTGCCGGAAGAGCCGCCACAAAAGGGTTGGGACGGCTCCGAAGAACCCTGGCCAACCACCGACCTGAAGAAACTCGTCGCGAGCGATGTTGTTTCCGAGGAAACAATCACGCGCGCAGCGGGAAGAGTCTTGTTGCAGATGGATAAGTTCGGTTATCTGGATGGAAAAGACAAGCTTGAAGTTACTCCGTCCGATAACGCCGAAGATGTGAAGATCGTCGAAAAGACAGCCATTGACGCTGCCGTGCTCTTGAAGAACGAAGGCGGCGCATTACCGTTGAAGGCTGCGGATCTCGAGGGGTTGGCGATGATAGGCCCCGGCGCCGCGCAGATTGTTGCCGTAGGGCTCACAGGCGAGAAAGCCGTAGGCCTGCCCGAACTGGAAGTCGGGCCGCTCGCGGCGCTCAAGAAGTTAGCTGGAAACGGCGCATACGTGACTTATGCTGTCGCCGACGATATGGAAGGAACAGTCATCCCCGCGCAGTATCTTTCGCACTTCGGCGAGCCGGGTCTTGAGCGCCGCGCGTGGAATGAAGATGCAGTCTCGATAGACCCCGAGATCAACTTCACACGTAGCGCCGGCACTGCGTTAGCAGCCAACCAGAGCATTGCGTGGAGCGGCACGCTGATGGTCCCGGAAGCGGGGAAGTACCGCATCCACCTGCAACTGCTGGGTTGCTACGGCAAGCTCAAGATCGACAACCAGGTGGTCGACAAGAACTGGTTCAACTTCATCCATGGGGAAATAATTCAGCCGGGCGAGGCGAATATCTTCCCCACGACAGACGGCCTGGACAACTTGCGCGCGGCCATGGAACTGACGGCTGGGCCTCATCGCATAAGTCTGGAGATTGCTCCGGATACCTCGAACAGCCCCGTTCAGGTACGTGTAAGCTGGGTAACTCCGCAACAACAAGTTGATAACTACCGCGCGGCCATCGAAGCAGCAAAACAAGCCAGGACAGCTGTAGTCTTTGCGTGGTCCCGCACCCGCCCGGTGTTTGGTTTGCCGGGCGACCAGGACAAGCTGATTCGCGACGTAGCGGCCGTGAATCCGAACACCATCGTGGTGCTCAACGTGAGCCAGGCTGTGGCAATGCCGTGGCTGAGTCAAGTCAAAGCCGTGCTCGATATGGGATGGACCGGCGACCTTGGCGGCTGGGCGACGGCAAAGGTGCTCCTGGGCCGGGCAAATGCCGGAGGACGCCTGCCGTTCACATGGCCGAAGCGGATAGAAGATACTCCAGCCAACGATCCTGCATTTCCAGAACGGAGTTCGAAAGGCGTCGCCGGCAAGACGACATTCAGCGAGGGGATCCTGGTGGGTTATCGGTGGTTCGACCGGCAAAAGATCGAGCCTCAATTCCCCTTTGGTTTTGGCCTGTCTTATACCTCGTTCACTTACTCAGGAATGAAGAGCGAGACCGCTGCCGGCGGTGGCGTGGATATAAGGGTGACAATCAAGAACTCCGGCACGGCGGCCGGCGATGAGGTAGCGCAGGTCTATCTGGACAAGCCGGCAAACCCGCCCGCTGGTGTGCAGTTTGCCAATGACATCCTGGCCGGATTTGAGCGGGTCTCGCTCCAGCCCGGTGAATCGAAGGATGTGGATATACACGTTCCTCGGCGACAGTTGGAGTATTGGTCGTCAGGCCAGGGAAAATGGATCGCTGTCGCCGGCCCGCGAACGCTATGGGTGGGTGGATCGTCGCGAGATCGGAAGATCGAGGGACGCATTGTCGTCAAATAGACAAGAGCGCCGATCGTCAGGCTAGACCGGCCCGTTCCGTTAGAGTGTTGTGCATGAAGAATTCGCGATTGGTCTGTGCTGTAGCTGTCGTGGCGCTGGCGATTGTCGTGGCGCAGGGTATAAATTGTCAGGCCGCTGCCGGTGGTAGCGCGGCGTCCCAGGACCCCGAAACGGCTCAGCCTCAACTGGCGATTCTGGATACCGACATCGGCGACGACATTGACGATGCGTTCGCCCTGGCGCTGGCATTGCGGAGTCCGGAACTGAAGATTCTCGGGGTCACCACAGCGTTTGGCAACACGGAGTTGCGTGCGCGGCTTGTAGATCGGTACCTGGCCGCGGTCGGCCGCGGCGACATTCCGGTCATGCAAGGGGTCGAGACCGAGGCCCGCAACGTATTCACCCAGAAGGCCTATGCGCTTCATATGCCTTTGCGGAAACATGGGGATGGAGTCGACTTTCTGTTAGACCAGATTCGCGCCCATCCCGGCCAGATCACCCTCATCGCGATCGGCCCGCTCACTAACATAGAGGAGGCCATCAAGCGCGATCCGGCGACGTTTAAGAAGCTCAAGCGGGTGGTCATGATGGGCGGTAGCGTCTATCGGGGCTATGGCGGAACAACGGCAGCACCGACCCCGGCCCAGCCGGAGTGGAACATCCTGTGCGACCCGGCGGGCGCCATGGCGCTGCTTGCCTCTGCCGTGCCGGTTTTCATGATGCCGCTCGATTCGACGCAGATCCATCTGGAGCCAAAGGAGCGGGAGGAAATTTTTGCGCACGGCTCGCCGCTCACCGATCAGCTCGCGCTGCTTTATCACCAATGGAATGGAGGCGATGTGCGTCCGTCCACTCCAACGCTTTTCGATCCGGTCGCGGTGACCTATGCGATTCGCCCCGATTTGTGCCCGATGACGCCGCTGCGGCTGGAAGTCGACGATAAGGGCCTTACGCGCCCGGTCGAGGGACCTGCCAACGCACAGGTCTGCCTCAAGTCGGACGAGAGGGGATTTCTGGACCTGTTGCTCGACCGCCTGACCAAAGAAGATGGCCATTGATTTGCCGAGCATGATCCAAAGTCCTTCCATGTCGGCTAATCCATTAAAAAATACGCAATTTAAGGGTCATTCTCGCAGCTGTGCGCAAGGTCACTTGCAACTCGATTGACAGCAAGCGAAAGTAGGGTAAAAATGGCGGGTCGAATGAAATTGAATCATTCTGCGCTGTGTATGGAGGGAAAGTGAAAAACGTGAGGAATTTGAAGGCTTCCGCGATCGTTGCGATGTTGGGGACGGGTTTGCATTTTAGGAGTCTTGCAGTCGCTGCGATGTTGGGAATCGGTTTGCTGTTGAGCGGTTGCAAGTCGGCTCCAGAGCTGACGGCCGCCCAGGCGCAGGCGCTTATCCAGGCCAAGTACGATCAGGACCCGCCGGTAGGCGCGAACATTACCGTCAACGATCTGGGCATGCGCCAGGGCGTCACAGCCAAGTATTGGGACCGTTCCAAGGCCTATCCAAACAAGTTCTGGGCCGATTTCACCCTTTCGGCCGATGGCAAAAAGGCAGTCATTCTGCCGGTGACCGGCGACACGATCCAGTGGCGTCCAGATAGCCCGGACGACAAGAACTTCACGGTCATCGTCACCACGGTGGCTAAAAACCACTTGAAAGCCCATGACGTGAAAGACCCGCAGGATGAAGTGGGCGCCACCAAGAGCGTCGCTTTCACTGAGGCCGTGGACCTCACAGGCGTTCCTCCAGCCCTGCAGGACATGGCCCACAATCCCGGCAATAGGCTGAGCACCAAGAGGACTGCCACTTTCGCTTTGGACGGAGGCGCCTGGAAACTGCAGTCGATTAACTAGAATTGTGAAAATCCGCCGATGCGGGGCGACATTGCGTTGACCCCGCCTCGGATTCTTGCTATTGTAAGAAGGTTCGGCAAGAACGCGTCAGGCCGTGTGTCTTAACGGCGGTCGCGTAGGGACATCCCGGCCAGCAGCAAAACGGCGCGGAATGATCCAGGGTCAGGCGCAGTCAGCCACCCAGACAAGTCCCGGAGTGGCTCTCATCTTGCAGAGGGCAGGGGCGAATCGCTACGGAGTCCGCGCGTTCTCCACCTTGGAGGGCTATGCGGGCCGGAACCGCGAAACGGAGTTGGCTTTTGCTGCGAAACGCAGCTAAACGCCCGGCCACCGTCCCGGTTTTCGTCTGAGATTGGAACGAAGGCAGACGCGAAGCAGTAACTTGAGGGCGTTCTTGCGCTTGTGTGGCTTATGCGCCATGCAAAACGAGGACAGCCCGAAGGGCTCTGCGCGCGGATGAAGATTTGAGAAGCAGCAGGGATTTGGCGTAAGGAGTTTTGGTTTGCCTACATTTAATCAGTTGGTTCGCAAGGGGCGCACGGCCCCCCGGTACAAGACGGCGTCACCCGCCCTGCAGGCATCGCCGCAGCGGCGCGGCGTTTGCACGCGCGTGTACACACAGACCCCCAAGAAGCCGAACTCGGCCCTGCGCAAGGTTGCTCGCGTTCGGCTGACCAACGGGATTGAGGTTACGACCTATATTCCAGGCATCGGCCACAACCTGCAGGAGCACTCGATCGTGCTGATCCGCGGCGGCCGTGTGAAGGATCTCCCTGGCGTTCGCTATCACGTTGTGCGCGGCACGCTGGATTCGGTGGGCGTGGCCAACCGCAAGCAGAGCCGCTCGAAGTACGGCGCCAAGCGGGCCAAGGGTGGAGCGGCAGCACCGGCGAAGAAGAAGTAGTAAGGCAGGGACTAGGGGTTAGGGACTAGGGACTAGGAAAAGCCCGAGAACTGGCCACTGGCAACAGGAATTCGGTTCCGGGGCGATGTCCTGAACCCGGACTAGGGCAGCAGAAGGCGCTTGAAGCGCGGAAGGTTTTGAGGATTATGCCAAGAAAAGGGCACATTGCGAAGCGGGAAGTGGCGCCAGATCCGGTTTACGGGTCCACACTGGTCACCAAGTTTGTCAACTCCATGATGTGGGGCGGAAAGAAGTCGACCGCTCAGGGCATCTTCTACGAGGCAATGAAGAACCTCGAAGAAAAAGGGGGCGGCGACGACGCGCTGAAGCTCTTCAAGAAGGCGGTTGAAAATTGCAAGCCGCTTCTCGAAGTCAAGACCCGCCGTGTGGGCGGCGCCAACTACCAGGTCCCGATCGAAGTCAATCCCGATCGCCGTACCTCGCTCGCCATTCGCTGGCTCATTACCTATGGCCGCAATCGCGGCGAAAAGGGCATGACCGACAAGCTTGGCAATGAGCTGCTCGATGCGGCCAATGGACGCGGCGCAGCCATGAAGAAGAAGGAAGACGTGCACCGCATGGCCGAGGCCAACAAGGCTTTTGCTCATTATCGCTGGTAGTACGTAAATGCGGGGATTAGGGAATAGGGACCAGGGAATAGAAACTGGAGCCTGGTTGAACCGAAAGAAAGAATTAACCGCGGGACAAGCGCCCGCAAGGAAGAAACTGCCGTGGCTCGCACCATACCTCTGAATCGTTGCCGGAACATCGGAATCATGGCGCACATCGACGCCGGAAAGACGACAGCGACAGAGCGCATCCTGTTTTATACCGGCATCACCCACCGTA
>JBELAI010000206.1:0-10731 GCA_049508975.1 Occallatibacter sp.
GCTTCTGCAATTGAAGCTGCGCGACTGGCGCTCGGACTCTCTGCACTTCGCGGTGTGCAGGTTCCTGGACTCGCCGAGATGCGAGAGGCGTCGCTAGCCACCCTTTGTTACGGAGACGAAGTCGCACTGGGGCTGATCGAGCGCAAGCTCTTCATCGGCGAGCGTGTGGGCGAGATCGACGAGCGCGTTCCGCAAATGCCGCTGGCCCGCGATCTTGCCCAGTGGCAGAAGAAAACGCGACTCAAGCCGGAAGATTTGGAACAGGAGGTCCGCGTTGATTTGCGCACGGATGCCGGCCTTCTGAAATCAACCCTCCTGCATCGATTGAACTTGATTCAAGTGCCGTGGGGAAAGCTGCTCGAAGCCGAAGCCGGGCGCGGAACGTTTCGCGAGGTGTGGGTGCTTCGCTGGGTTCCGGAGCTTTCTGTTTCGCTGGCCGAGGCGCTTATTCATGGCGTCACCATCGAACAGGCCGCAGGAAACCGCACACTGGAGCGTGCCAAGGCTTCGAACTCCGTCACCGAACTGGCTGAACTGATCCGCGCCGCACTGGTTGCCGATCTCCCCGAGGCTGCCACAAGTTGCATCGAACGTTTGCAGGAAGCAGCCATCCACGCCAGCGACATCACTGACCTGATGTCTGCCATCGCTCCCCTGGTCAGGGTGCTTCGCTACGGCAATGCACGCAAAATGCCTGAAGATGCATTGCGCGCGCTGGTCATCGCCATGAGCGCGGAGGTGAATGCCGGCGTGCGCGTTGGCTCGCACAGCCTGGACCAGGATTCTGCTACCGCACGCGTGCAAGCCATGCGCGCCTACGATGAAGCTCTCGGAATATTTGCCGACGCATCGCTTTCAGAGAACTGGCGGCGGCAACTTGGCCTCATGGTTGAAGACGATCAGGTCGCAGCTCCTGTATCCGGCCTCAGCTTGAGGCGACTGCATGATCTGCTTGTCTGGGATTTGCCTGCGGTTGCCGCGGCGTTTTCGCGCCACACCAGCGGGCAGGAGTTGCAAAAGGCCGGAGCATTTCTGGAGAACTTTCTCAGCGGAGGCTCAGAAGTGATTCTCCAGGATCAGCCCCTTCTGCAACTGATTGACGCGTGGCTCTGCGAGCTCGATGAGCAGGACTTCGTGGAGGCTCTGCCGCTGTTGCGGCGTAGCTTTGCAGGGTTCGATGGAGTAGCGCGGCGCAGACTGATCGAAACCATTGACAAGGGTCCGATGGTGGACTCCGGCGTCAAGTCGATGCCAGACATGGAGAACGACGGCGCCTTTGCTGAGGCACTTCCACTTCTGTATCGGATCCTCGGGATCGGAGGTCAATTGTGAACCGCAATGAGCGCATGCGCCGCTGGCAATTGGCCCTCGGCGGAGACGATCAGTCTTCCCTGAGCGAACGCGATCAACGGCTGAGTCTCGCACTCTCGGCTCTATATAACGCTCCGTCGCAGGGCAAGGGACGGGGCAGCCTGGGCGCTTCGTCGCCGCGCGTGGCGCGTTGGCTTGGAGACATTCGCGAGTTCTTCCCAACACCGGTGGTGCGGATCATTCAGCGCGATGCGTTCGAGCGATTGAACATGAAGTCGCTCATGCTGGAGCCAGAGTTTCTGTCGACGCTGGAAGCTGACGTGCACCTGGTGGCCGACCTCATGTCTCTGCGCTCCGCCATTCCGGAGAAGACAAAAGAGACCGCGCGCCAGGTCGTCCGCAAAGTTGTTCAGGCTCTGATGGCGCGGCTGGAATCGAGAACGATCGAGCTCTTGCGTGGCGCATTGAACCGTTCGCAGCGCACACGTCGACCGAGGTCCGCAGACATCGACTGGGGCCGCACCATCGGTGCGAATCTCCGACACTATCAGGCCGAGCACAAGAGCATTGTTCCGGAAACCCTCATCGGCCATTCACGTAAATCGAAGACGCAGGCCAATCTCGATCACGTCGTTCTCTGCATTGATCAGTCTGGCTCGATGGCATCCTCGGTGGTTTACGCTTCCATCTTTGCTGCGGTTATGGCATCGGTCCCGGGGATAGGAACAAAGCTGATCTGCTTTGATACAGCGATCCTCGATCTCACGGACCAACTCAGCGATCCTGTTGAAGTTTTGTTCGGAGTGCAACTCGGCGGAGGCACGGATATCAACGCCGCGCTGGCCTACTGCGAGCAGAAGATTGAGCAGCCTTCGAAAACTCATCTCGTTTTGATTACTGACCTCTTCGAAGGTGGAGATGCTCAATCCATGCTGGCCCGAGTTGCATCCTTGAAGCAGAGCGGCGTCAACGTGATCGTTCTGCTAGCGCTGTCGGACGATGGCCACCCTAGCTACAACTCCGATCACGCCGAGAAAATTGCCGCCATGAATTGCCCGGTGTTTGCCTGTACCCCGGACCAGTTTCCCGACCTGATGGCGACTGCACTCACCCGGCAGGATATCCACCAATGGGCCGCGGCACAGGACATAGCGCTCGTTCGCGGAGCCTGAAACCACTTCGCCCGCTTCCCGCAAATCAAGGGGTTCAGAGTCTGCGTAACGCAGCCTGAATTCCGAGTCCGCGCCTGGCACCTCAGGGGAGTGGCTTTTTACTATTTTTAACTATTTTTGATCGTTTTTCGTGTTGTCTGCAACTGGAAGCCGCTGGGCAACGACTGGAATGAAAGGCGGAAGTAACCCTAAGCCATTCAATGACTTATGGTTCTAAGTCGTACTGATTCAGAGAGATAGGAAAAGTGCTGGTGCCGAGTCCCTCCTTCGACGCCAAATCATTTAGAATAAGCAACTTATGACGGACCGTGAGGTCCGTTTCCCTATTTGGTGGCCTTTCGCTGGCATCTGCTGCAGCGGCTTAAAAAGCTGTGGTCACATTTGACCAGAAACTGACGCGTCGCGAGAGCTAGTCTGGCAGACGATCCGCTTGCCCTGGCTCCGCTCAAAAAGAGTCCAAAGCGAAAACGAACGGGCAGGCAGGAGCCAGGAGGTTTTTCGTATGCGTCTGCTTCGCTTTGCTCGATTGCTCTCGCTCGCTCTACTCGTTTCGGTAATACCGGTGGGGCTCCACGCCCAGTTCGGTATCAGCATCAATGTTGGATTTGCACCGCCGGTGTTGCCGGTCTATGTGCAACCGCCGTGTCCCCAACCAAACCTGATGTGGACGCCAGGTTACTGGAGCTACGCTTCCGACAACGGGGATTACTATTGGGTTCCCGGCGCATGGGTGCCCGCACCTTACTCGGGTGCCTTGTGGACACCTCCCTACTGGGGATTCGAAGGGGGACAATACGGATTCCATGATGGCTACTGGGGCGACCACGTCGGCTACTACGGAGGAGTCAACTACGGATTCGGCTTCGGGGGAATCGGCTTCTTCGGCGGCGAGTGGCGAGGTGGATCCTTCGCCTACAACACCGCGGTCACGCAAGTAAATGTGAACATCATTCACACCACCTACATCAACCGTACGATTGTGGAACAGAACACCATAGCCAATCCCAACCACGTTGCTTACAACGGCGGCCCCCACGGCATTCAGCATGAGCCCACCCCGCAGGAACGGACATATACCAGCGAACGGCATACGCCCCCCACCCCAGTTCAGACGCAGCACATGACCGCAGCCAGGGCCGACAAGGCATCGTTTGCCAAAGCCAACGGTGGGCGCCCAAAGACTCTTGCAGTTGCCCGGCCGATGACTGCTGCGCCAAAAACCGCAACCAGGGCCACCTCCACATCGCGAACCGGATCTACTCCCGCGTCAAGGACTGCGCCCAGAAGCACAACCTCATCCGAAGGTAAAACTGCCCAGAAAACTCCCTCGACCATAGCGCCCAAATCGGAAACGGCGCCTCGGACAGAAGAGAAATCCAAAGCCGAACCGCGCACGACCTCTCCTAAATCTACGGCGAGCACGACGACCAGGATTGCACCCAAAACTACAACCACACCCGAATCAAGGACGGCCCAGAAAACTCCGCCAACCGTAGCGCCCAAATCGGAAACAGCGCCCCGGACAGAAGAGAAATCCAAAGCCGAACCCAGAACCACCACGCCAAGGTCGACGGCGTCCACAACGACGAGGACTGCGCCAAAAGTTGAACCAAAATCTGAATCAGGAACTGCCGCTTCCAGGTCCGCCCTTAGTCCCGAGCCGAAGGCAGCTCCAAAAGTAGAATCCAAAGCTGCGGCTCCAAGGCCGGAAGAGAAAACTGAGACCAGGGCGATGCCCAAAGCCGAACCCAAGCCTGCTGCGCCCAAGCCGGAAGTAAGAGCGGAGACCAGGCCTGCGCCAAAACTTGAACCCAAGGCTCCAGCACCCAAACCCGAGATGAAGACCGAACCTAGAGCAGAGCCAAAGACTGAACCAAAGTCTGCCGCTCCCAAGCCCGAGGCTAGAACAGAGTCGAAGCCTGCGCCGGAGGCTGCGGCCAAGGCCCCGTCAAGGCCAGCAACCAAGCCCGAGGCCAAGCCTGAAGAGAAGCCCAAGGAATAACACGGGGAAAGGGTTTCCCCTTCCACAACGTAGAGCCCACGGGCGACTGTGGGCTCAGGCCGCTGACGAACCCCATCCTGAACGGTGGGGTTTGTTTTTTGCTTCGGATCTTTAAGTCGGAGATGCGGGTGAGGACGAGGGACCGCAATCTATTTGTCGTTTCTCAGAGTTAGTTCTTCGCTTTAGTGAATTCTGTTATGTTAGCGGTCTCCTAGAATAAAGTTTCCTCCGCATTCAATGAGGTGAGTTAGCTCTCTGCTAGGCGAAGGGCGCGCACCGCCGTGCTTTTCTAATATCGATGACAGTGGTCCCGACATTGATGTTATTTGAATAATTTCTGAGATGGCCGTTTCCTTCACGCCGAAGCCCGCTTTCGATGAGCAGAAGGGCTCCACAAGGTGGAACCCTCCCTGCACGAAAACATTGACGAGAAGGCGGCGAACGGTGGATTAATCCTAAGCCGCCTCGGTAGCATTTCGGTTCTGATAATTGTCGCTCTGGACTGCGATCATGCCTACCTGAGGCGCCAACAGCGACGGTGAGCCGTAAACCCTGTTGATGATGGACAAAGGCCGGCTGCGCACTTCGTCATAGACACGTCCAAGATATTCGCCGAGTACACCAATGCAGAGCAGTAGCAGACCCCCGACAAAGAACACCGCCGCACCCACGCCGAAGCCCGCGGTTGTCACCGTGCTGCTGGAAAGTAACATGCAGAATGTCAGCAGTGCGGACATGCAGCTCGCCAGGATGAATAGCGCGAAACTAAGCCGCAGCGGTTTGTAGCTGAAGCTCGTAATTGCATCCATCGCATACTTGATTCGACTTATGAACGATAGCTTGCCATCGCCTGCCAGCCTATCCTGGCGATCGTAGAAGACCACCTTGTTCCGATAGCCGACCCACGCGCGCAGCCCTGGCAAATAGCGATTTCTTTCTCCCATTTGATTGATTGCGTCGATTACTTTCCGGCTCATGAGACTGAATATCCCCGCATTCAGCGGAATCGGATAGTCGGAAAGAGTTCCCAATACGCGATAAAAAAGTGGAAACAGCTTTGCCAGGATCTTGCGGCGTTCCTGCCGGCTTCTTCTTACCGCCACCACAACTTCCCCGCCATCCCGCCATGCATCGATCAGCTTCGGCAGGATCTCCGGCGGATCTTGAAAATCGCCATCCATCAGGATCACGGCAGCACCGCGCGCTGTCTGAAGACCGGCCGAGATCGCACCCATGTGGCCCCAGTTGCGTGAAAGTTCCACAACCACCACATGGGAATCGAGGCTCTGCAATCCCTTGAGCAATTCGAGCGAGGAATCGGTTGAACCATCGTTGACATACACTACTTCCCATTGTGTGCGGCAATGTTCCATGGCCTTTGCAACGGCCTCGTGGAACCGCACGACCAGTTCCTCTTCGTTATAGATTGGTACGACCACTGAAATCATATTCGGCTCCTGAATTCGAAATTCTTGCCGGACAACGAGCTAGTCCGGCTGTCGTGCATTGGCACTCATTGCGGAAAAGCTTGCAGTCCCAAGTTTTGGCATCTCGGGTATAGCCTGAAAGATCCTGACTTTCCATCTCACTTCGGAAGGGGCTAATACGACCAAGTAGCGAGCGCTTTCTCGCTGTGTCGTTATAGCCTTGTCGTGATCGATAACTTGAACATCGTATTCAACGTTATCCGTCAACTGAACGGACAAGCCGTCCGGCGAGTAGAAGATTATCTGCAGATCGTGCGAACGATCCTGATATCGAGTCCTAAGCCCGAGTTTGTCTTGCTGCTTGACTGTGTCCATCAGTTCATCTTGCGCAGTTCCAACAAAATCAGCTTGCAGCAACTCCGGCCGATTCTGCGCAAGTGCCGCGCCGAAACTCTGCCATGCCATAAGGTAGTCGTGAATTACGGCCGCCTTGCTCTGATCGGTGAGCGCGCGCGGCCCCTGGATGCTTGCGGGCTCCTCGCTTACCGGGACTTGCGCTGCCATCGAGTCTGAGGCGGCGAAGCCGATGCACAGAATCAGGAATAACTTCGGCACGCTCATTTGTCCCAACCAATCTGATTTCCCATCACCACCCCACTCGCAACCGAAAGTCTTGCGCCCGGATGAACCTGCATTGTCACTTCCGCAACTCCATGCTTGAGAGGCTCGTCTACTGTCGATTGGGTGCCGCGGTAACTCTCGGTGAAGGTGACGATGGTTCCATCTGGAATCGCATTGCCGCTGCAGTCGCGGACCGGATCTGTGACCAGTTGGACCTGCTGCCCCGATTGCCGCGCGTTCATCTTCAGTCCACACGGATCGCTAGGGACCTGCCCTACGACGCGTGTAGCGGACGCGTCTCCAATTCGAGCGACGAATTTATCAATTCCCTGCTGGGGCGTGGAGTCCATCGCAGTCCAGGCGGCCCCCTGGCGAGCGACGACAGTGCGTTTCTGCACCGTCCCGGATGGACTCGAAAGTTCAAACGAAACTGGAGTGGGCGCGACGATCAGGTTGCGATACGTGTCGAAGACGTATACGGCACCGGTGATGCCGTCATGCAGTCCGACCGGGAGCCGGGAAGGTTTCGCGAAGAAACTAATATTGACAGGTTTGCTTGCAGGCACGACATCGAAAGAGTCATTCTCTGAAGAAGATTCTCCCGCAAGCACAGTCAGATAATGGCCGGCTTTGTAGAGAGAGCCCATGGGAAAGTAGGTCGTTTCTCCCAACTGCACATCGCGCTTCAAAACCTGTCCTGGGCCAATGATGTACAACGTCGCCTTGCCGCTTCCGGTGCTTTGAATTGAGAACGCGTTGCCAGCTTCAACGGTCTTTGGCAAGATCATGTTTGCAGCCTGGGCAAAGGCTAAATGCATTGCGGCTAAGGTCAGTCCGCAAAACAGAAATGGAGTTCGGGCACTCAAATCGATCCTCCGGAGCTGTAAGTGGCAACGACCGTACGCTGGGTGACAACGTTTCTTGCGAGATCCTCAGGAATATGGATCTGAAACGGCACGGGGCTCTGCGGTAAAAGCGCCTTATCGACATATTGGTCAGCAACCCAAACCACTTGACCGCTCTTGTCGTAAAAGGTTCCAAGAACATGGGCGACATTCACGATCTGGCCGCTTTGATTGATGAGTTCCCCAGTCAACGAGGCATCGGGAGCCGGATGCAATTGCTGATCCCCTATCTCGATCACAGGGTCTGCCGAAGCCGCAATCAGTGCGGACAGAGGCGTCATGCGGATGCTGCCCACATCGGACAACGATACACTTCGGAACTTGATCAGAAATGGAGTCACCTGCTTGGGAAGCAAAAGATGCGATATCTTGTCGAAGCTGCTTTCAGTCGCGATCGGCGTTTGGCTCTTTGAGAGCAACGTAGCGCTCACGGACACATAGGCTGGGACAACATCTTCGTTTAGAAGTTCACCGAGGACCACGACGCCCTCAGCCCGCTCGACTGGACGCATATCGACGATACGCACATGTGGCGCTTCCACGTCCTGCGCTCCCCAATCGTCTCCAGGGCCACGGTAGATAACATCCCAACGGAGATAGTTTACCGGGATAACTTGAGGCGGCACGGTGGGCTGTTTGACTACGGGCCACTCCACCTGCCACGTATCGCCAATTTTTACGACGTGCAATTGACGCGTGCTTGCGGAGCTGCCAACTACAGTAGCCCAATGCATGGTGAGTTGCATCTCAGCTTCGCTTTCGGAGGCATGAAGAGGCCGGACTTCGAACCTGTCGAGAGTTGAGTAAGTGAGCAGGCTGGGGTAGGAACCGTTGAGATCATGCTCAAAATCTGTCTCGGTGAACTGAGCTTTGTTAGCGAGACTGGCATAGGCCTTGTCCCAATTCTTTGCGCGGATTTCGCCACCAAGATTACGAACTGCGCCCTCTGGCGTTGAAGACGAAGCCAGCACGGTCTCGGCTCCGGCGAACGCCGCTGCCGAATGCGCAGGCCACAACGTTCCTGCTAGCACTAGCGCGACCGTGGCAGCTCCAAGAAATGCAGCGAGTATGTTTCCCTTATTCACGAGACCAACCTCCCATGCACGAGGTTCTCGTCAGTGACGAATGGTTGATCCTCCAGCAGTTTGTACCGCGCTTTGCCCGGAATTAAAAGAACCAGTATGGCGAGCAGGCTGCTTCCAAATGGGAGAATGCCCCACATCAGGCCTTGCCAGTGGGGAGGTACTTGTGGCGCGTTGATGGGCGTGGCTGGCGGTACTCCGTCCTTGCTCCATACCGCGATGGTCTTGTCTTCCAGGCTGTCGACCGGACGCCAGCCGGCGAAGGACAGAAGCGGGTCGTAATAATGGTCGCGCACAAATACCCATTTCAACCCATAGAGGTCCGCATGGGTGAGCATTGCGCGCAGTGCGTCGAGGCCCGCCTGGCCGAAATACTTTGAGCTGGTGAGCTGTCCCACGCCATAGTTAGTCAGCTCGGGCAGCATACGCCCGGAATTCCATTCGCCATCGACACTACCGGCGTCCGTCTGCATGGCTAGCCGGGAGATCTTGTTGCCGAATCCCAGAGTCACGTAGCGGTACTGATCGTGACCGTCGCGATTGAGCCATGAAGCCACCGAGTCGACGTTAAAGTCTTCAGCATCGGCGGGCCGATAAGTTGACCATCCGACTGCGAGCGCGCAAGTGCACGCTGCTAATGTAGCCAAGCCAACAGCAGCCAACATTCGATATCGATCGATGAGTTCCACGGCCAGCAGCCCTACAAACGGCAATGCGAGCAATGTTGCCCAATAACTGAAACGTTCCATGGTAAGAACGTCGAACGCACGACCGAGCAACAGATGGCCGACGGGGGTCGTGCCGCCAAGTCCCACCAGAAATGCTACCCAGAAGCCAAGCAGCAGTGGTCGAAGCCGAGCCACTCTTGAGCCGCGGATGAATATGAAGGGGAGCGCGAAAATCAAAGCTCCATACGGAACTACAAAGTAGTTGAGACCCGACTTAGGACTCAGGAGATAGTTTGCGCGGCTGGCATGCGGAATAGGCGTTTGCGTGACGGGATAGTGAATGAGCGCCAGCCAAAACGGAAGAAGTACGACGGTGATCGCAAGGCCCACTACGGCGGTGATGGCGGCTGTGCGGCCTACAAATGCAGGCACTGAAATCCTCTCACCTTCCCGGCGATCCAACAGTGCCAAAACCAGCACGGGCACGGCAAAGAAGAACGAACCGAAGAGCAGCGTGGCATGATGCGCCGCAGCCGCAGCGGTAAAAAGCACGCCAGCTTTTAGAAAAGATCGCGCGTTGCCATGCCTGACCCATTGGAACAGGAATGGAAGAGCGTTCAGATAAATGGGCGCGGCGGACGTTGTACCCAACTGCCCTGCGGAGTAAACAAGGAAACTTTCCGATCCTAGAAAAATACTCGCCAGGGCCGCGATAGACGCGGCGCGCTGGTTGACCCATAGAAGGGAAAATCTATAAACCCCCACGACTAGAAGCAAAATAGCAACAAGTTGCACCGCCATATACGCCATCTCCAGGCCGAGCACGTGGGAAATCAGCGCTACCCACTGCTGCGGAAGAGGAGGATATGTGGTTTGTGAAAAGCCCGCATACCATCTCGCGTTCCATGGATCGAACCAATGGTGAACATAGTGGGAAGCGAAGAAAATGTGGAAGTTCGAATCGTAGGATTTCAACGGCAACTTCATGAGAAGCAGTGGCAGGTTAACCACGATGGCGACCATCAGAATGACGCTCATGGGTACCGTCCGCGGTAACTCTGGGAGGTCTTTCGATTTTTGCACGGTTGCCTCTCGAAAATGTGCTTGGATTCGCAAACGCGATGAGCGGTTGCTTATTGGACAATGTGGTCTACTCAAATGCTTCGACAAACACAACTGCACACTCGGCGCGTCTATGTTGTGGCGCACGTACTTGGATTGCAAAGTCGGCCGTGATGGTTGCTTTCAGAGGCTTACATCGCTTTGCATTTCCAGAGAGAAGAAATGTGCGTCATAGACAACGTTTAGGGTGTTTGTCGTATCAAACTTCGTCAAACGCAAATTTGCGCTGGTGAAAAATTGTGATAGATCGACAGGAATTCCTGAAGAATGGATTGGTGACAATCTTCGTGGCCGTGTCCTGCGTTGCCAAGGCGCAGGTCTACAGCGTTGGAACGGACGCTGCAAAGAGCCCGCAGGCACCGGCTCAACAAGCGCAGTCCGCGGACCAACCGCTCGGTTGGGGATCGAATATTGAGAATGC
>JBELAI010000207.1:0-10696 GCA_049508975.1 Occallatibacter sp.
GCCATCCGCACCAGACGTCCGCGCCGAATTGTGGTTTGGCGTAGTTCCAATATCAACGCCGGAGCGAGGGCCACTCCCACCAGCGCTCCATCCGGCCGCAGCAGGGCCGCAAAGCAGACCGCAAATGTGAATGCCAGTGCGTCACCCCAAGCGGGCCGCTCCACGAATCGAGCCAAAGCCCAAAGAGCTAGCGCAATCGCAAACAATGTGGGCGTCTCAGTAAGCGGAGCCACAGCGTATGCCGCTGTAAACGGGCACAACGCCGCGATCCACAACGTCCAGTGCGCCGCGCCTACTTTGTATGCAGGGCTCGCAACCCGGCGAACGAACCCGGCGAGCAGCAAACAGCCGGCCAGTTCCAGCGCAATTTGCACATAGCTCACCGCAGTGTAGTTATCCAGCCCGAACAACCGGAAGCAAGCGGCGAGGAACAGCGGATAGCCGGGCAGCCGGATCAGCGTCTCATGCGGTACGCCGTTTCCATCGGTAATCGCAAACCGGCCTTGCAGGATGTTTTTGGCGAGGTTGCCGTAGAGCACCGTATCGACCGAAATCTGCGGAAGCGCCTTCAACATCCACAGGCGCATCCACGCGCCCCCGACCAGGGCCAGCGTTATGCTCCAGGCCTGCCAGTTGCGAATCAGGCTCGACATCTTTCGGCTCAAAGCCGTCAATTGACTCTCCGTTTCAGCTTCCATACTATTCGTAATTTATAGCGTAAGCCGCCGAAACGGCTTTCGCCCAATTAGCACCCTCAGGATAGCTTCAGCCTCGGCCCGATATACTTAGGTGTTTGGGAAGGTGGATGTGCCCGCTCGTCATCCCTGCCAAGCCACTTCAACCCTGGAAATGCCCAATAGTTCGGTAAACTGAAGCCATCAATGCCTGATAAACAGATTTTTTTCGACCCCCAACGCAAACGCTGGAAGCGCCTTCGCCGCATACTGGACGTGACCGCTGTGCTTTCAACGCTTGTTCTGGTTGGTTTTATATTTAATGTGCTCCGCTATCAGCACCTTCCCGATCTGGCACTGTCTGCACCGAAGCACAATTACAAGGCACTGCCCGACTCTCTGGCGCGGGCGAACAAGGTCCTGCGACCCGCGCGCCGCAAGACCGACCGTAAGCCATCCGATATTCCCTTCAACTCCGGTGAAGGTGTGCGCGCCGCTTATTACGTCCAGGACGACCCAGCCAGCTACTCCTCCTTCAAGGAGCATGTCCACCAGATCGATCTGCTGTTTCCGCAGTGGCTCCACGCTACTTCGCCGACCGGTATTTTGATGGCCACCAACAACGACACTCATCGCGAGTATCCGGTTGTTGAAGGCTCAACCGTCCACGATCCTGACGATGGAGACAAGGTCAAGCACGTCATCCAGGCGGCCAACGAAGACACTGAAGTTTTTCCTCATCTGAACAACTACAACGCCCCCGCCGGCGCCTGGGATGCAAGCTTCGGCGCCATCCTGAAAGACCCGGGCAAACGCGCCAGTCTTCGCAGGCAGATTGACAGATTCTTCGCAGCGTATCCGGTTTATCGCGGCCTTTCGCTGGATTTTGAGAGCCTTCCCGACGACGCCACTCCGGCCTATCTGGCGTTCATTAAAGAGCTCTACACCGACTTCCACCCCCTCAAGCTGCGCCTCTACGTCAACACCGCCATTGCCACGCCCGATGCCGACTTGAAGGCTATTGCCGCCAACTCCGACGGCATCATTCTCATGAACTACGACGAGCACCAGACCACCAGCGATCCCGGCCCCATCGCCAGCCAGGATTGGTTCCTCGACAATCTGCGGCGCGTACTTAAAGTCGTGCCCAAGGAAAAGCTGATCTGCGCCGTCGGCAACTACGGTTATGACTGGACACTTTCCACGCCAGTTCCGGTAAAGAAGGGAAGCAAGAAGCTCACCAAGCCCCAGGTGCTGAATACCGAAGACTTCCCGGTCTCAGAGGCATGGCAGCGTGCCTCAGACGCCGACGCCGACCTCGATCTCGATGACGACTCCCTCAATCCGCACTTCGAGTACATCGACGAAGACACCAACCAGCGCCATGTTGTCTGGTTTCTCGATGGTGTCACGATGCTCAATGAACTGCGCGGCGCACGCCAGCTTGGCCTCTCCACCTTCGCGTTGTGGAGGTTGGGTTTTGAAGACAACTCCCTCTGGAATGTCTGGGACAGGCCCAGCGCGCCGGAGTCGCTGCAGGCACTAAACTCCGTGCAGCCCGGCCACGATCTTGACATCGAGGGTGAAGGCGACATCATGCGCGTGACCGGCCTGCCCAAGCCTGGCAGGCGCACCGTTACGATTGACACCGACGAAAAGGATCCCCGCAAGAAGCTCATCGTGGATGAGCACATGGACGTGTATCCGCGCACCTACACGGTCGAGTACTATGGCTACCACCCGAACCAGGTAGCCATCTCCTTCGACGACGGGCCCGATCCCAAGTGGACGCCAAAGATCCTCGACATTCTGAAACAGAAAAATGTCAAAGGCACCTTCTTTCTTATCGGAGCGGAGGCGGCGGAGAACATCGGCCTCATGCAGCGAATCGCTCGCGAGGGCAACGAGATTGGTAACCACACCTACACGCATCCCGACATCAGTGAAATCTCACAGCAGCAGACGGACCTCCAGATCAAGCTCACGGAACGATTGTTTGCCAGCAAACTCAATGTTCAGCCGCTCTACTTTCGACCGCCGTACGACATCGACGAGGAGCCGGAAACCGACGACCAGGCTGCGCCGATTGTGCCCATCCAGAACGAAGGCTACATCGTTATCGGCAGCAAGATCGACACCAACGACTGGAAGGAGCATCCGCGCAAGTCGCCACAGGAAATAGCACAATCTGTCCTGGACTTTTTGCAAATGATGAAGACCAAGCCGCAATTCCGCGGCTCTGTGATTCTGATGCACGACGGCGGAGGCGACCGCTCCGTTACTGTCGCCGCTCTGCCAGTTCTCATCGACACCTTACGCGCCCACGGCTACACCATCGTTCCGGTCTCCGCGCTTATGGGCAAGACCACCGCCGACGTAATGCCCAAGCTCACACCTATCCAGTTTCTTCGCGCACTGCCTGACTCGGTCGCTTTTTCCGGCGTGCAGATCGTGGGCCGCTTCATCGTCCTCGTCTTTTTCATAGGCGATATTCTCATGTGTGCGCGCCTGCTGCTCATCGGCTTGCTTGCTGTCATTGACCGCCTGCGCAAACCGCACGCCAAGGCATCGCCCGGTTTCAATCCGCGCGTCGCTGTGCTCATTCCCGCTTTCAACGAAGAGTTAGTTATCGTCCGGACCATACGCTCGGTTCTCAACTCGGATTACAAGAACCTTCACATCATCGTTATCGACGATGGCTCACCGGATCGCACTGCCGAAGTGGCGCGCGAAGCCTATGCCGCCGAGATAGCCGCGGGGCGCGTTCAGATTTTTTCCAAGCCGAACGGAGGCAAGGCCGCTGCACTGAACTTCGCCCTCGATCGCCTCACTGAGGAGATTTACGTGGGCATCGATGCGGATACGGTGATCGCGACCGACGCCATCTCCAAGCTCATTCCGCATTTCGAAGACCCGCGCATCGGCGCCATGGCCGGCAACGCCAAGGTTGGCAATCGCGTAAACCTGTGGACACGCTGGCAGGCACTCGAATACATCACGAGCCAGAATTTCGAGCGCCGAGCTCTCGACCTCTTTCACGTCGTCACCGTGGTCCCCGGCGCAATCGGCGCATGGCGCACGGCCCCGGTCAAGGCCGCCGGCGGCTATCCTATCAACACTGTTGCCGAAGACGCCGACCTAACCATGAACCTGCTGGAACAGGGCTTCCGCGTGGACTACGAAGATCGATCTCTCGCGTTCACCGAAGCGCCCATCGACGCCAAGGGCCTGATGCGCCAGCGCTTTCGCTGGTCCTTCGGAACACTGCAGGCGGTCTGGAAACATCGCGCAGCCTTCGTCCGCAACAAGGCGATGGGCCTGTTCGCGCTGCCCAACATTTTGATCTTCCAGATGTTCCTGCCGCTGGTCTCGCCGTTCATTGACATGATGTTCCTCTATGGCGTCGCCAACTACTTCATCGACCGCCATTACCACCCGCTTTCCGCATCGACTGCAAGCCTGGATAAGCTGCTGGTCTTCTTCCTCGGATTCCTGATCATCGACTTCACCACGTCGTCGGTCGCCTTCTCGCTGGAGCGCCGCCATCCCGCTAACAAAGGCGATGGATGGTTGCTCTTCCACATCTGGCTGCAGCGTTTCGCCTATCGCCAGGTCTTCTCGATCGTTTTGTTCAAGACCCTCAAGCGCGCCATGGACGGCAAGCCATTTAACTGGGACAAAATTCAGCGCACCGCCAAAATGAGCAAGGCCACCGAAGCGTTGACGGAAACGCCATAGGCGAAAGAACGCTGTGCCCCATTCATCGCAGCTTTATCGCGATGAGTGGGCGTGCGGTACCGAACAAGACCGAGGTACGATACCGTCATGCCCTATGGACTCAAGCGATTCCAGCGGGCCGAGTCCCTTCATTTCATCACCTTCAGTTGCTTCCATCGGCTCCCTTTCCTCTGCTCCGCGGACGCCAAGTCTCGCGTCGAAGCGATTCTGGAAGAAACTCGCGCCGGGCACAGCGCTCGTGTTTACGCCTACGTTTTCATGGCGGAGCACGTGCATTTGCTACGCAACGAACCTCCGGAAATCTTGCTTGACCAGTTCCTCAAGGCTTTCAAGCAGACGGCATCGCGAAAGCTCAAAGGCTCCCTGAAGGACTGCATTGACCACGTATGGCAGGCTCGTTACTTCGACGCGCAAACATTCGCGGCGAAGAAGCTCGCTCCGAAGTCATCCAGTACATCCATCGCAACCCGGTGAAAAGGGGCCTTGTGGAGAGCCCCGAGCAATATCCCTGGAGCAGCTACAACCATTACACGACGGGAGATCGCGGAACCATCGAGAGACGCCCACTCATCGCGATAAAGCCGCGATGAATGGGGCACAGTCTTTGCATTTCGGACGAGTATCGGAACCAATGAGCGGGCCATCTGCTTGAAGCTCGTGGCCTTTGCGCTCGGGCTACTTCTTTCCGTTGTCTTTGAAGTTCAGCGCAATGTAATAGGTCGTGTACGAGTGACTGGTTGACACATTCGTCAGGAACTGGCCGCCGCCGAAGTAGGCCGCGCCGCCGCCCAGGTTGAAGTGCCGATTGAGTTCATACCAGGAGTAGCCATCGATTTCCGCGCCCACATGGCGGCCGTGGTCGGTCTTGTTGGTCACGATCGCGCCGCCTGAGGTGTTGTAGATCGAATCCAGCGCATCAGCCGCCCAAAAGTCCAGCCCCTGCGCCGTCAAGGTGAGCCGGCGGTGGGGCTCAATGGTGGTTCCCGCGCGCACCGACTCAATGTTCTGCCAGCCGAACAGGTCAGAAATTCCAAAGCGGTCGTGTGCTGTTGGTTCGATCGTATCGAAAGTGGTGTGCGTTGCGTTCTGCTTCGGATTGCTATTGCCCGTGGCGTAGTCGTACTGCGTAAAGACGCGCGGCTTGGCCATTACATTGAGGAACTGGTACGCTGCGCCAGCCTGCGCTGCCGAGGCTCGAATCGACTGCGGACCCACTGTGCCGGTTTCGAGGATCGCCTCGCCTGAATAATCGAACGCCGTGTGGGCTTGCGCCTTGAAGCGCACGCCAAGAGCTTTCTCGTTTTCCTTGCCGGCGGTCTTGCCCACGGCCGGTTCCACGACCTCCGCCGGTTGAACGCGCCACAGGAAGAACGGTTCAAGGTTCGAGTGCGGCACAAGAAAATTATCGACGCGGCCGTACGCTCCGTAGATGTTGTTGCCTTCCTGATGCGGGCTCACGCCATAGGCCTGCGGCACTACAGGCGAGGCGGCGAACAGCCCCAAGTGCTCGCGCTTCGCGTTCAGGTTCAGCACAGCCGCATCGTAGGAGCGGGCCTGGTTGCGCCATTCGGAATTAGCGATGATGGTGTTGTTGTAATTGATAAGCTGACGGCCCACGCGCAGGCTGAACCAGTGTTTTTCCGGGTCGCCAACCTCCGCGTACGCCAATTTGAGATCCCAGCGAACCGTGTTTGGCGGCCCGATTGGCAAGTTTTGGTGGCCCGAACGGGCGTCCTGCACCTGCGCAGAGAGCTTAAACCAACTGGTCGTATGCAGATCCACCTGGAACCGGAAGCGGTTTAACAGGTAGGAGTCATTGGTGCCCGCTTTGAAGCTGTTATTGTCGTACGCCTCGTAGCGGAACCGCTCCTCGCCCTGCAAGTCGATCCACTTGGGAAGCTTGGAGTCGACGTAGGTGAATGGGGCAAAGTCGTGAAAGTCGTAGGGCGCCGGATTACCGGTTGTACGAAATGCCGCGCCGTTCAGGAAACTCAACGGGTTTGAGGACGGACCGGTGATGAATGCGCCGTTGTACCCGGACACTCCGTTTTGGGTGGTGATGTCGTCCTGCGCGGCCAGGGGCCGGCCCGCCGCTATAGCAAATAGAAAGAGCACAACGGAGATCGATAGCGGCAGCCGGCGCAGAGAAACAGATCGAGCAAGAGCGTTTTGCACTTTGGGTTCTCCTTAGAGTTTTTGGGAAGCTGGATTGTGGGGTACCCTAGGCCTCAGGCCTGGATGGGCGGCAGAACTCTATCGACAGGTGGGTTGACAACACTTCATAAGAATATTTTGCAAATATATCAGTCGATCCCGAAAAAGTCGAATTTTCGGTTTCGCTCTTCCACTACCTTCCCGACTACATACCTTTCCGACTACACTGGATAAGTTATGGCTACCGCATCTCTCCCCACCCGTATTGAGCCGCGCACCCCCCAGGGCGGTTTTGCCAATGAGCCGTTTGTCGACTTCAAAACCCCTGAAAACATCCGCGATATGAAGGCCGCGCTCGATCACGTCGCCAGCCAGCTTGGCCGCGAGTACGACCTGATCATCGGCGGACGACGCCTGCGGACAGAGGAAAAAATCCGCTCCTTCAATCCCGCGCGTCCGTCCCAGGTGGTTGGCGTCCACCAGAAAGCTGGAGCCGAGCACGCCGAAGAGGCCATGGCGGCGGCCCTTAAAGCTTTTGAGTCGTGGAGCAGAACATCAACAAAAGAGAGAGTTTCCTTGTTGCTTGACGCGGCTGCGATCATCCGCAGCCGGCATTTCGAGTTCTGCGCCTGGCTGACCTATGAAGTGGGCAAGAACTGGGCCGAGGCCGACGCCGATGTAGGCGAGACCATCGATTTCCTCGAGTTTTACGCACGCGAGGCCCTGCGCCTGGCCTCCGCCACTACGCCGATTCAGTACCCCGGCGAACGCAACCAGCTTCTCTATATCCCCCTTGGCGTCGGTGCGGTCATTCCGCCGTGGAATTTCCCCTTTGCCATCATGGCTGGCAGGACTGCTGCCTCCATCGTCGCCGGAAACACCGTCATCCTGAAACCCTCCAGCGATTCGCCGACCATCGCGGCAAAGTTTGTTGAAGTGCTCGAAGAAGCAGGAATTCCACCCGGCGTCGTCAATTTCTGCCCCGGCTCGGGAGCCACTTTCGGTAATGCTATTGTGGAGCACCCCAAGACTCGCTTCATCGCTTTCACCGGTTCCAAATCGGTTGGGCTCGACATTCATGAGCGCGCCGCACGCGCCAAGGCGGGGCAGATCTGGATCAAGCGGACCATTCTCGAGATGGGCGGCAAGGACTCCATTCTTGTTTGCGCGGATGCCGACCTGGACGCGGCAGTCGATGGCGTTGTTGCCTCGGCCTTTGGATTCAGCGGACAGAAATGTTCTGCCTGTTCCCGCGCCATTATTGAAGCGCCGCTCTACGACATTTTTGTGGAGCGCGTGCGGGAAAAGGTAGCCAAACTCACGGTCGGCGACCCGACAGCCAATCATAACCTGGGCCCGGTCATCAACAAGGCGGCACTCGACTCCATGCTCGAGTACATCGAGACCGGCAAGAAGGAAGGACGCCTGATCGCCGGTGGAAACGCTCCGCAGACTGCGGAGGGTGGCTACTTTCTGGAGCCTACTGTTTTTGCCGACATCGCGCCAGACGCTGTGCTCGCGCAGGAAGAGATTTTTGGCCCTGTGCTGGCGCTCATCAAGGTGAATAGCTACGAAGAGGGCCTCGCTGTGGCCAACAATACGGAGTACGGCCTCACCGGTGCAATCTACACGGATGACCGCGAAAGGCTGGACCACGCCGCACGGGAATTTCACGTCGGGAATTTGTACTTAAACCGCAAGTGCACCGGGGCGATGGTGGGTGCCCACCCGTTCGGCGGATTCAACATGAGCGGCACCGATTCCAAAGCCGGCGGCCCGGACTACCTGTTTCTCTTCACGCAAGCCAAAAGCGTGGCGGAGAAGCTCTAATGTGGCGGAACTGAATTTCGTTGTATTTGTTTGGTGTGGATGCTCGGGTAACAGGTTCCCAAAAAGCAGGTCCTTCGGCTCCGCTGAAGTGCGCTTCGCTCTTGAGGAACGGGCAAATCGAGAGCTGAGGTTTCCCACCCATTCGACAGAAAAAGTCGAATGGATGGGGCACGGGCATTTTTGGCACGACCGACATGGGTTCATCGCTTGCACGTAACTCGGCGCGACGATTCATGCTGCTCAGGATGACCGGTCTATTTTTGATAAGAACAGTGGAGACAGGATTCGGCCGCATCCAGCCCAAGGAACTCCTGGAAGACATCGTTTGAGAGCAGTTGTCCGTGAGCCGTCAGCCGAACGGTCTTGCCGTCCGACTTCAGCAATCCATCTTTCGCGAGCCGTCCGACAACATCCATCGCAGGCTCGACGACTTTACGGCCGAACTCCTGCTGCAGCGCGGAAACCTTGACGCCCTCATTGAGCCTCAGCCCCAGGAACCAAGCCTCTTCATGCTGCCGCGCCGGGGAAAGCCACGAAGTTTCCACCGGCTGCGGTCCAGCAAGAAATTCTCCCAGGTCACTGGTGGTTGTCGAACGCAGCACGTACCTCGGCTCGTTCGACTCTGCATCGGACGAGGAAGTGTCCGCTGCATGCAATGCCATGGAGGATGCATCGAGCCCCAACCCCAGATAAGGCAGCCGCTGCCAGTAGCGCATGTTGTGCCGCGACTTGAACCCTGGCCGGCTAAAGTTGGATATCTCGTATTGTTCGATTCCCGCCTCCCCCAGCCGCTCGATCGCCCGCGTATACATCTGCGCCATCGCGTCGTCCGTGGGCACCAGCCCGGCATAGTAACGCGTCCCGCCAGCAAGCATCTCGCGTCCTAGCCGCGAATCTTCGTCCACTTCCAGCATGTAAATGCTGGCATGGGGAACACCTGTGTCCAGCAAGATCGTCAGCGACTCTTCCCATGAAGCCAGCGTCTGGCCGGCGAGCCCTGCGATCAGATCCACATTCAGATTTGCTATGCCGGCACTGCGCAGCCGTCCTAAATCCTCTTCGACAATTGCGCGCGAATGCAGCCGCCCGCTCACCTGTGCCTCGCGATCGACGAACGATTGCACGCCCAGGCTTACGCGATTCACCCCTACCTTTTGAAACGCGCCCAGCGTATCGTCCGCAATCTGCCCCGGCGCGCTTTCGACGGTAATTTCCGCGTCCGGCTCCAGGTCAAAATTCACCCGGATCGCGTCGAACAGCTTTTCCAGCAACTCCGGCGCCAGCAGGCTGGGTGTCCCGCCACCCAGATAAACCGTGTCTACGGCGCGCGGCAGCTCGACGCTCATTTGCGTGGCCCACGATCCTGCGGCCGACAGATCCTCGATCAGCCGCTCCACATACCGCGCATGTTGGCTTGCCGGATACACCCCCGAAGCGAAGTTGCAATAGGTGCACTTCGAGCGGCAGAAGGGAATCGAAATATATAGACCGAGCAAATTGTGTTCATGAACAGCCATTATTGCTATTGTTTCACGCCTCTGAGATTGATGTGCTCCGGAACTCCTTTCCTGGCCCATGCAAGAATTAGAGCAAGGAGACCCGCGCTTGAAAGCCTGGCCTGTCCTGGGAATTGCCTTTATTGAATTCATTTTCTTGCTTGCCCATTGGTTTCTCTATTCCGCGTGGGTTGCATTCTGCGGAACTCCGTCTCAGCCTGTGGATCTGGCACTCAGAGCGGCGCTCCTGGTGCTGGCGTGCAGCTTTGTTTTCGCAGCGATGTTCAGCTTCTATTCAGCAAGCCTGCTGGTTACGGCCATTTACCGGTTAGCCGCGGTCTGGCTGGGATTTCTGAACTTTTTGTTCTGTGGAGCGTGCCTGGCCTGGCTCACCTGGTGGGCCATGGTCCTGAGCGGGATCGATCCGTCCGTGGCGCGTCATCGGCCCCTTGTCGCATGGTTCTTCCTCGATGTTGCAATTGCCGTGGGTACCTACGGATTGCTCAACGCTCGCCATGTCCGCATCCGCCGCGTAGCCATTCGCCTCAGCAACCTGCCACAATCCTGGCGTGGACGACGCGCGCTGCTCATCAGCGATCTGCATCTTGGCCATGTAAATCAAGCATCCTTTTGCAAACGCGTCGTCGCAAAGGCAGGCCGCCTCAATCCTGACATAATCTTCTTTCCCGGCGATGTTTTTGATGGCGCCAAAACCGATCCTGACCGTCTGTCCGCACCTTTTCAGCAGCTTTCTCCGCCGCTCGGCATGTATTTCTCCACCGGCAACCACGACGAATTCGGAGA
>JBELAI010000208.1:0-10654 GCA_049508975.1 Occallatibacter sp.
CCGGCGAAGAGGCGGAACCGTTCCAGCACTTCCTCCGCCTTCCCTCACCTGCCTTCAGCCCTGCAGCGCGAGACACGGCAATGCACTTCGATCTGCAGCTAATCGCAAACTCCACCGGCGAGACGTGGGACTACATCGGCGCGGTTTCGCTTAGTGGCGCTGGCGCTCCCGCGGTCGTCACCGCCAATGCAGGCAAAGTTCACCTCTCAACTGGTGCGACGTTTTCCTTCCCTGGTGGATCGGCCGATGTGCCGCCATCGCCCGAGTCCATTCTGCCCATCGACTTCAACTACGACTTCCGTACCGACCTCGTGCTCGCCGGAGCAGGCGGCCTGCGATTCCTTCGCCAGGACGATCCAGCAAAGTTCACCGATGTGACCGCGCAAACGAAGCTGGCGAAAGCGGTCATCGACGCAAGCTACACTGGCGCATGGGCCGTGGACATCGAAGCCGACGGAGACCTCGACATCGTGCTGGGATCTGCGAGCGGATTGCCGACCGTGCTCCGCAACAACGGCGACGGAACCTTTCAGCCAATTCACCCATTCGCCAGCGTATCCGGCATCCGCCAGTTTGTCTGGGCCGATCTTGACGGCGACGGCAATCCCGATGCATCGCTAATTGACGGCGCAGGACATCTCCATTTCTTCCATAATGAACGCTCCGGAAAATTCGCCGAGCAACCGCTCCCTGCGAATCTCGGAATCATGAAGACGATTGCGGCCGCCGACGCCAATCACGATGGCATTCTCGACCTGCTCGCCGTTCAATCCACCGGATCCATCCTTTGCCTTTCGAATTCCGTGGGCACATGGGGCACAAGCGAGATCGCCCGCGTCCCTGGTCCTGCTCAAACGCGAGACGGAGAAGTTCGACTGCGGATTGCCGACCTGGACAACAATGGCGCATTCGACCTGTTACTCGCACATGTCGGCCCTGCGAGCTCATCTTCGCCAGGCGCACTCGTCTGGCTTGCCGATGAGAAGGGCGGGTTCACGTTGATGCAATTCGCGCAAGCGCCCGCGCGGGTCTTCGACGCGGCAGACCTTACCGACGCCGGCCATCTTGACTTGCTCGGACTATCATCCGATGGTCAGGCCATCCAAGCTATCAATCGCGGCACAAAGAACTATAACTGGCAAATCATTCGCCCGCGTGCGCATCAGGCCACCGGGGATCAGCGCATCAACTCTTTCGGCATCGGCGGCGAAATCGAAATCCGCTCCGGCTTGCTCGTCCAGAAGCAGCCCATTAACGGCCCACAACTCCACTTTGGACTTGGCCAACAGACCGGCGCCGAAGTCGCCCGCATCCTGTGGCCCAACGGAACCATGCGCGCCGAGTTTGCATTGAAGGCCGACCAGGAAGTTGTCACCGAGCAGCGATTGAAGGGCTCATGTCCATTTCTATTCGCTTTCAACGGCAGCAAGATGGAATTCGTGAAAGATGCCGTTCCCTGGGGTTCCGCAATTGGATTGCGCATCAATAACCTCGGAACCGCCAGTATTGCTGCAACGGAAGAGTGGTACAAAATCGGCCATGATCAACTCGCCGCGCACAACGGCTTCTACGATCTCCGCATCACCGGCGAGCTTTGGGAAACTTACTACTACGACTCCCTTGCACTCATGGCCGTCGACCATCCAGCGGGCACGGAAATCTTCGCCGACGAGCGCTTCTCAGTCCCGCCAGTCAAGCTCGCTGTTACAAGTGTTGCACCACCTCATTCCATCGCCCGCGCAACCGACGATCAGGGAAATGACGTGACCGCGACTCTTCACGATCTTGACGGCCAATATCTCGACACATTTGGACGCGGTCAATATCAGGGAGTCACACGCGATCACTACGTCGAAATCGACCTGGGAAACGACGCGCCAACCGACGGCCCGCTTTGGCTCATCGCGCGCGGCTGGCTGCATCCCTCCGATTCGTCGATCAACGTGGCGATCGCGCAAGGGAATCACGAGCAGCCCCATCCATTAAGCCTGGAAGTGCCTGGGCCCCATGGCGGCTGGGTCGTGGCTCGCCCCAATCTCGGCTTTCCAGCCGGGCGAAACAAGATCTGTCTCATCGATCTCACCGGAATCTTCCGCCCCGGAATGCCGCATAAGCTGCGCCTCCGCACCAACCTCGAAATCTACTGGGATCAGATCCAATGGGCGCGCGGGTTGGCCGGCTCTCCATTGAAAATCACGAGGCTCTCAGCAACCACTGCTGACCTGCATTATCGCGGCTTTTCCACCATCAACCAGGCAAACCCGTCCTCGCCGGAGATTCCCGACTACAACCACCTCGCCGGCACCGCGCAGCGCTGGCGCGATCTCTCCGGCTACTACACGCGCTACGGCGATGTGCGCGAGTTACTTGGCGCCATCGACGATCGCTATGTCATCATGAATGCCGGCGACGAGTTATCCCTTCGCTTTCCGGAGCAACCACCACCGCCGTCCGGATGGGTTCGCGACTATGTGATCGCCGGCGACGGCTGGATCAAAGACGGTGACTATAACTCGACCTACTCTGAAACCGTTCAGCCGCTGCCCTATCACGCGCGAACACTCTATGACACTGCGCCCGATAAGCTTGAAGATGAATGGGTCTACCGCCATTTTCCGGATGACTGGAAGACTTATCAAACGCGCTTTATAACTCCGGACGCATTCAGGAATGCGCTGAGAATCGAGATGGCTCCATGATGCTCTCAACGCCTGCCGCCGCGACCGTTCGTTCCGGAGCGACCGCACGCATTCTCGTCACTATTTTTTTCGCCGGCCTGCTGGCCACTCCGTATCTTGTGCGCCGCTTCTCACCGGCCGCGCAATCGGCAGGCGCAACCATCGATCGTCAGGCGGCTCTCACGCGTTATGGCTTCTATCTTCAAGAAATCTCCCACACTGCCGGCATTGATTTTGTGCATCAAGCGCCCGTGCTCGATTCCAAACTCGCCGCCATCATGCCCGAAGTCACATCCATGGGCGCTGCGGTTTCCATTGTGGATTTCGATCGTGACGGATGGCCCGACATCTATGTAACAAACAGCGCCATCGGCAGCAAAAACCATCTCTACCGCAACAACCACGACGGCACCTTTATTGACGTTGCCGATCAGATGGGCATTGCCGACGTCAATCAATCTGGCACCGGCGTCTCCATGGGTGCCGTGTGGGGCGATTACGACAATGACGGATACGAGGATCTATTCCTCATCAAGTGGGGACGCCCCGAGTTGTATCACAATGATAAAGGCCACGGATTCACGCGCGTCACAGATCAAGCCGGCCTTCCACCGTGGATTAACGCCAACACCGCCGTGTGGCTTGACTACGACGGCGACGGCAAACTCGACCTCTTCGTCGGCGGTTACTATCCCGAGAGTCTTGACCTATGGCATCTCCCTTCCACGCGAGTCATGCCGGATAGCTTTGAGTACGCGAAGAATGGCGGTCGCAAATATCTCTTTCACAATCTCGGCAATGGCCACTTTGAAGAAGTCAGCACCAAGGTCGGCATCGACAGCCATCGCTGGGCGCTTGCCGCGGCTGCCGCCGACCTGCGGGGCACAGGACATCCGGACCTCTTCATCGCCAATGACTATGGCGTCTCCGAGATATATCTCAACGATGGTAAGCAGTTTCGTGAAGCCGGAGCAGACTCCGGCATCGGATTCGCGCCCAAGAGCGGCATGAATGCCTCATTCGGCGATATCTTCAACCAGGGGAAGCTTGATATCTACGTTTCAAATATCTCTGAAGAAGGCGTTCTGATTCAGGGAAACAATCTCTGGGTACCCGAGGATGGGCCAAAACTGAAGTATGAAAACCTGGCGCGCGACCTCGGCGTTGAACTCGGCGGCTGGAGCTTCGGCGCCCAGTTTGGCGACCTGAATAACGATGGCAATCTCGACCTTTATCTTGAGAACGGTTATATTTCTCTCGACCGAAAACGAAGCTACTGGTATGACTTTGCCAAAGTGGCCGGAGGGAACAGTTCCATCATCGGAGACGCCGCAAATTGGCCGTCCTTCGATGGTCGCAGCCTCTCCGGCTACCAGCAGAAGCACGTATGGCTCAACGATGGCGCGGGCAAGTTTAATGACGTCGCACGGGCCGTTGGAGTCACCGATACTTACGATGGCCGGTCTGTTGTTCTGGCCGATCTCTGGAATCGCGGCGTGCTCGACGTTGTTGCCGCCAACCAGCGCGGGCCGCTTCTCATTTACCGCAACACTGTCGCTCCAGATAATGACTGGATCGAATTCTCGCTTGAAGGCACGAAAAGCAACCGCAGCGCCATCGGCGCACAGCTTACACTATTCTGGGACGGCAAACAGCAGGTGCAAATCGTCTCCGGCGGCAACGGCTTTGCTTCAGAAAATGACCGGCGTCTTCACTTTGGATTGGGAAAGACTCCCAGCATCGAAAAGATCGTGATCCGGTGGCCCTCAGGCGTCACGCAGACCCTCAGAGATCTCGCTCCGAACCGGCTCTACAACGTTAAGGAACCCGCATGAACCCACAACCTCTCACGGCTTCCCAACCCGCAACAACCGCATCCAGCGCTTCGCCGCCATCCTTTGGACAGCGCGTCTTCGCTGCACTCGGCAATCCGTTTGTGCCACCGCTTTTCATAACGCTCATACTACTGGTTGGCAATCTCTCTTACGGAATTCTTGAAAGCTATTGGAAAACGCTGCTTGCTATTGTTACCAGCGTCATTGCCGAGATGGTGCTCGGCCGAATCTTCCTGCGCAAATGGCCGCATCCTGCCAGCGCGTATATAACAGGCATCAGCGTCGGAATCCTTCTGCGCTCGCCCGCTTTCTGGCCGTACGCGCTCTGCAGCCTGCTCTCCATCACCTCAAAATACGCACTACGCTTTCGTGGCCGCCATATCTGGAACCCCTCCAATTTCGGTATCTGCGCCATGCTCTTTCTCGCCTCCCAGTCTGTGGCTTCGCTTAGCATTCAATGGGGCAACAACTTCGGTTCGCTCGTGGTCATCTGGGCGCTCGGATCAGTCATTCTGTGGCGCGCGCGACGATTTCACATCAGCCTGACTTACGTCGTATCCTTTGTTGCACTCTCATTTCTGCGCTCATGGATCACCGGCGATCCCTGGCAATCGGAGATTTCGCCCATTACCGGGCCCATGTATCAACTCTTCATCTTCTTCATGATCACTGACCCAAAAACTACTGTTCGCTCTCGTACCGGCCAATGCTTCGTCGCCTTTTTCGTAGCGGTAGCTGAAATGCTTTTGCGTCTGGACAGTTGCGTCTTCGCGCCGCTCTATGCTCTGTTCTGGGTTGGCCCGACGGCGCTGTTGATCGAAATGGCGATCGACTCGCGCCGCGCCAGCAAAGCCGCAGCCAGCGCGGCGCTCAGCCCGGAGGCCGCGCGCCCTTAGAGCCGCCCATGACCCAGCCTCACTTAAGAACTACACAGTTAGTATCCGTCGCCAGACCTCGATGGCGCCTCGCCTTTTGTCTGCTCACTTTGACCGTCTACATTGCTGGCTGCAAATCGAATTCAGCGCCTCCGTCCACCCAGCCTTCCGCAGAGACTTCGAAGCCGGCGCAGACAACCACGGCAGCGGCATCCGCTCCCGCGCGACCATCCGGTCCTATTACATTCACTGACGTCACTGCGCAGGCCGGCATTCACTTCAAACACAACAGCGGCGCGTTCGGAGAAAAATATCTTCCGGAAACCATGGGCAGCGGGGTTTGCATCATCGACTTCGATAACGATGGGTGGCAGGATATTCTCTTCGTCAACTCCATGAGCTGGCCGGGCCACAGCACCGGCAAGTCCTATCCAGCGCTCTATCACAACAACCACGACGGCACATTCACCGATGTGACTCGTCAAGCCGGCCTTGCGCTTGAAATGTACGGCCTCGGCTGCACTGTGGGCGACTACGATAATGACGGTTTCGATGACATCTACATCACAGCCATTGGTGGAAGTCATCTCTTCCGCAATCTTGGCAACGGCCATTTCGCCGATGTCACCGCCAAGGCCGGACTGGCCGACTCAGGATTTCCCGCAAGCGCCGTCTGGTTCGATTACGATCGCGACGGGCGCCTCGATCTTTTTGTGGCTCATTACGTCGATTGGTCATTGGCCACCGACCAGGCCTGCATGCTCGATGGAAAGCATAAGTCCTATTGCACGCCTGAAACTTACAAAGGCCAGAGCGCGCGCCTCTTTCGCAATCTCGGCAACGGCCGCTTTGAGGATGTCACAAAACGTGCGGGACTCGAGGACGCATCCGGTAAATCGCTGGGAATCGCTCTCATCGACTACGACAACGACGGATGGCTTGACCTCTTCGTCACCAACGATACCCAGCCCAACAAGCTCTACCGCAACAAACACAACGGCACTTTTTCCGAAGAGGGCGTCACCACAGGAGTCGCGTTCAGTGATGCAGGCCGCGCCCGCGCAGGCATGGGGACAGACGCCGGAGATTACGACAATTCCGGACGCCAGAGCCTGGTCATAGGCAACTTCACCACCGAAAGCATGACCCTTTATCACAACGATGCTTCAGGCCTGTTCACCGATGAAACCGCGGCGTCCGGCATTGGTCCGCCGTCGGCCCGTTCGCTTACATTCGGAACTTTGTTCTTCGACTACGACCTCGACGGCCTGCCCGACATTGTCGCCGTGAACGGGCACGTGGCCGACGACATCGGTACTGTTCAGCCGACCCTCCATTACGCTGAACCGCCGCTGCTGTTTCGCAATCTTGGTAACGGCAAATTCGAAGACGTCTCCACCAAAGTCGGGCCGGCCTTTCGACAGCCCATGGTCGCCCGAGGCGCGGCCTACGCGGATTTCGACAACGATGGCGATCTCGATCTCATCATTACAACCAACAACGGACCTGCGCGCCTGCTGCGCAACGACAACGGAAACCGCAACGACATGCTGCGTGTCAAGCTGGTCGGTACTCATTCCAATCGAGACGCCATCGGTGCAAAAGTTACCCTCATCACCGCCAACGGAACTCGACTCCATGCCACGGTCAAGACCGGGGCGAGTTATCTCTCACAGAGCGAATTCCCCTTAACCTTCGGTTTGGGAAAACCAGCAAATGAGAAATTCGTAGACCTGGAAATCCTGTGGCCCAATGGCGAGAAAGAATCGGTTCCGCATGTTGCCGCCAACCAGTTCCTCACGATTAAGGAAGGCGCAGGCATTCTCTCCTCAAAGCCTATTGCGTTTTTTCCGCCTATCTCGGCAACTCTAGCGAACAAATAGAATCATCGACCATCTGCAACTCGAAAGATCGCATTTAAAACCCGCAGCGGCGAAGTAACTCGAAAATATCTTCACGGCTCGCACCGAGCTTTTCTCTCGCACTAACCAGATCATCCGCATACATTGGATACCAATTGCGCCGGTCAGGGCGCCCCAGGCCCGCAACATTGATAGGCTCGATTGCTTGCAAAATATCTTTGATCAATTCGTTCGATTCATTCTTCGACAACGGATGCCTGGAGCGGTCAATCAGCCGTGAACAGACAGGGCCGAAAGCAGAATCATCGCAAAGCAAGAACGATCCAGCCAGGTGTGGCTTCCCAAGTCTTCGCGCAGTTTCAGAAAAGCTGGCCGCTGCAAAATAAAGCAGCGTCAACGCGACAAAAACCTGGAAGTTATTCATGTTCGCGTAGAGTGCCCCTATGAGGCACGCAGTTGCCATCAATTCACGATCTGTTTGCTGAGCATATGGTTGCAAGCGCTCATTGAATCGCTGTGTACTCCAATCTCGCTCAATGATTTCAGCAAGCCGGCTGACTCCGAGCAACGCGAGTGGAATGCCCGAAGAGAGCAATGGATCAACGAATCCGGCAGCCGACGGGAGAAGCGCCCACCTTTCGCCAGCCATATCCGACGACCGAAAAGCCATACGCGGCATATACACAAAGGGCTGTATTGCCCGGGCCTCGGCAAACTGCTCTTTCAAGGCCGGAATCATATCGACGACTCGACTCCACGCTTCCGCTCCATCGCTGAAACGCAACCGCGAAGCAAGCTCATCTGTTGCAGCAACGCCTGCACTGGTCACTCCGCAATTGAATTGCAGCACCCAGATCCACCCACCATCAAAGACATGGTGGACCGCGGCATCGTCAATTGGAAACGGAGGCGGCTCACCGATTCGGCTCCATGAAGCCCCTTCGAGTCGACTCACTCCCGTGAAATGGCTGTAAAGGCCCTGCGTGCGCGGATAGTCCGGCAGTGCAAGTTCGCGGAGCCCAAGCGCGTGATACAGAAATCCCCGAGGGCCCGTCGCATCAACCACGAACCTGGCGTGAAGCTGCACTGCATGCCCGTCCCGCTCGCCTTCAAGCGTGACCTTGTCGCCCCCATCGCGAAATCGTCTTAACGCGACTCGATCCACATACTCGACGCCGAGTCTCTGTGCCTCACGCACAAGCAGGTGGTCAAAATCAGCCCGATACCAATGCGTGTCCGCGATCTCGTCGCGCGGACTCGCTGCCACCAACAACTGATCTTGACGCTCGCGATCAGCGGAAGGTGACGCGCCCAACACATGATGATGAAAGGTGAACCCGCGTTTTAGGCCACAGGCAATTTCCGGGTAAGATCGCTGCCAGCTGCCCCACTTTGCAAGCGGCCTCAGTTCAGTTAATCCATAACGGGTCGTCAGTTCTTCCAGAAGCAGATTCGAAAGTGGCGTCGACGATTCTCCAATCACAACACGCGGATGAGTTCCCTTTTCAATCAGGATGACAGACCGCCCCAACTGCCGCGCAATCATCGCCAGCAGCGATCCGGCAAACCCCGACCCAACCACCGCAATGTCGTAGGTTTCGCTCAGCTCAAGCCTCCGCAACGCTCGCAGGGCACCGGCGGCAACACGCGCTGCTGAAGATTCATCGCATGGAGCCTGGCGATACGAAGCTGTGCGCAAGTCTCACACGTTGCAGCTCTCCTCACATCCCATAAGTCCGCGAAGACTCTTCCCTTCTTCATTGCGATTCCATTCGCCACGGCTCCTTCCAGCGTCGTCAGCTTAGGCGGCGAAAAAAGTCCCGCCCCTGCCAACTCTTCCATCGCCCCATTGCCGCCGCGGGTCGGAATCAGAGTAGCAGCCGTAGCACCACAGCCGAACGCAAACTCCAACGATCGCGCAGCCCATTCAAGCGCTTCCTCTTCTTCCATGAAAGGCGGCTTTACTAGAATGAAAACACGCAGATCGATATCGTTCTTCCGCAGAAACCGCGCCGCCTGCTCAAACTGCCTCAGACTCATTCGCTTGTTCAGCCGTTCTAGAATTTCAGGGTGAGCCGTCTCCAGTCCCATCGCAACTTCAAGCCTGCCTGCAATTCGGTCGTTAAAGTTGATACAAGTTTCGCCGACAAGGGCCGGATGACACTCGACGATCACCCGTTCGAATCCGGCTACACGCTCCGCAATCGCCGCATGATCTTGCAGTGGAATTGCCTTCGGGTCAAAGAAACTTCCGCTGTTATACAGCTTGATCTGCCGCGCCACACCAAGTCGCTGTAAAGCATCTTCAATCTGCTTTGGAATCGCTCCGGCTGGCACGCTCTCAGTCAGAGTATTTCGCCAAAGATCGCACATCAGGCAACGCAATGGGCACTCACGATTCGTCAGGAAGATTGTCGCCACGGTCACAATTTCGCCCGACGCGGCGCGCTCATCTTCCACAAGAAACGCGTAGGGCCGGAACGGATCCATGACGTTCCGCTCAGGCCTGCGCGCAACAATCCACGCATCTCGCTCCGCGGCGCTCGCAGGAAAGGAGTTCTGCAAAGGATGCTTCATTGGTAGAGGGACAAGAACTGTTTTCTGTAGTCCGCTTCGAGATAAGGCAAACGGCGGTGCAGCGACTCCTTTGACACCGCGCCATGTTGAAAGCGACGCTTCGGAAACACCGGCATTTCCAAACCAGTAACAGCCTTGACTCCGCGCGAAACAATCTCGCCCTTCAACTCATAGAGGCGCTCCACATCGTACTGCGTCAGATCGATGAACGGGATCGCCTCGGCTATGGCAATCACGCTCGGCCTGGTAAATGGGCTGAAGCCCTGGAATCCGTGATGCCGTGCGGTTGCATAGGTGCGTGAATACGATCGGCTCAGTCCGCCGCTATACATTAGCGAATGCTTGATCTTCCCAACACCCCAGCCTTCCTGATAAAGCATCGGGTTATTGATCACGCTGCGAATCGTAAGCTCGGGATTCTCCTCGATCGGGTAATCCTTCAGATTCTCGTCTCCGCCGTCGCCATCAATCAGGCACCGCCAGTCAGGATAACGAGCGCGAATGCCCCGTCCCAGTGCAAGCGCCATGGTAGCCGATTCAATATCGAGGGGCTTGTAGTCCTCAACCACTCGAATCGTTGCGTTCGCATCCAGCGCAGAAGCGTCTGCCTCAATCGGCTCCAGAAACATCGAGAGTCCCAGCCGTTCAAGAAACGTCCGCGCCTGTTGCAGGTCGGGTCCATCCCCGAGATCGAGAACAAAGGCTTTCAGCCTCGCCACGCTCATTCCAAGCGTCCGCATGACGTTGTAGGTCGTGAGGAAGACACTTCCGCTGTCAATGCCCCCGGAGAAGCAGACACCGATCGGCTCTTGAGATGGAATCGCCCG
>JBELAI010000209.1:0-10654 GCA_049508975.1 Occallatibacter sp.
CGAGCAGAAAAACCGGCAACAATGCGTTACGAAGCGAAGCAGCGATCAGCATGATGTGCGTCCTCACGTGAAGAAGTCGAGCCAATTCCCTCAACTCCCACGACACACCATCCTAATTCTTTCGCCGTCCTCGCGACGCCTGGTGCTCCAACTCGTTCCGCAATCGGGCAGCACTTCCGCTACGATCCAGTCGCAATGCGCACAATCGCATGAATATGCAGTTCCGGAAGGACACCGTGCCATTCGCCCGCCTCGAAATGCCGTGGAAGCACTGTGTCTTCCGGTTCGAGCACCACATCCGGGCCGTGCACGATTTTGGCGGGCGGTCCCGGCAGCCGAAATTTAAATCGGATCGGCCCCGTCGGCGGAACAACGCCAGTGTGCCTGAATTCGCTCGTTACCGGTGCTCCTTCCGTGTTGATGAAATGGATCAGCGTGTGCCCGTCTTTCTTCCTCAGCACAATCTCCACGGCCGGATAATCGCCCTCAAGCGTAACCAACGGTGCGTGCAGCGAACTCACCATCCCGCGCACAATCGACTTGAAAATCGGAGTGCTCGCCTTGTCGTACGCTGAGGTCAAACCTGTAGCGCAAACAATGGCCGTCCCCTTCCCATGCTGAACGCGCACACCCAGCGGGAGCGAGTCTTTCCGTATGTCGCGCGAGCGGTACGCCTGGGCCACAACGTCCTCGTGCGCAGCGTCCAGTTCCACCCAGCTTCCATGCAACTCCGCCAGTCCGCTCTCATCGGCGACGAGGTAAGAATGCTCCTGTGCCGCGCTCTTCAACTTGATCCCAAACACTCCCGAAAACAGCTGCGCATTCTCCGCGCCGCACACCAGCAATTTCCCTCCACCCTTCACATATTCAACAAGCGTATTCGCAACCTCATCGCCAACATCCTTCCAATCGGGAAGCACCATCAGCGGATACTGCGCCACACATTCCGCCAGTTGCCAATCGGGAATCAGATCGACGGAATAGCCGCACGCCAGCAGCATGCTCATCGCCCCCGCCGCCGGTGCTTCACTTGAGCCCCATCCGCCAAAGACGCGGCTCGCCGTGCGGTAAAGCGTGCGCCCCGAAAACAGCACGCCCACCTCGGGAACGCTCTCCGACCCATGCGACCATCGCTGCCGCTGACGGCAGAATTTGGCGACCTCCGCAGCCGTCTCAATCTCATGCGCATCGATCCATCCCGCGCGCGAAGGCACATAGTAAATCTGGTAAGCGCCGCCCTGCGCCAGCACAACCGCGGCCTCCTGCGCCAGTTCCACCGCTAGCTTGTCTGACACGCCGCCGAAATTCTCGCCGCGTTCAAAGCCCCATGACATCAGGTCCCATGGCTTGCCGCAGCGCGAGAGATAACGAGCCTGAATTCTCGCCATCCGCAGCGCCGCAATATCCGCGATATCGCCGGAAAGATAGTCGAGCGCCACCGTGGGCCGCTCCGGGGCAAACGTCGAATACATCCAGTTGCTCGTGATCTGGTAACCCGGCCTGGCAGTGTGCAAAGCATCCACATACGCCGCCACATACTTCCGAAACTGCTCCCGCTGCAATTCAAGAAATTCGTTCCAGCCCTTGTCTCCAGGTCCCTGTGGCAATAAGGCGATACCCGTCTTCTCCTCAAACTTCTGTCGCGAGCCCTCGCAGTAGTCCGGCTGCACCGCCCAACTATCTCCGTCCACCCACGACCCATCGAGATCGTAGTTGCGTGCCACTTCCAGCAGTTCAGGAATCATCAACTCGCGCTCATAAGGTCCAAACAAGCTGGTTTCCTGCCCATCGCGTTTTCCGTCCGCACCCACGCGTGCCCAGTCCGGATGTTTTTCGACTGCCAGCCCATCCAGCACACCGGAGAAGTGGTTATAAAGCGCCACCCCATGCGCAGCAGTCACGCGTCTCCACACCGCCAGCGAATCCGCCACAATTCCCGGCGCTGCCATGCCGGTCTTCGACGGAAATCCCAGATAGCCCGGATGCCCTTTTGAGTCGTATTGAATGAAATCGGGACGAACAGTAACTAAGAGATCGTTGACCATTGCATCGGTCAGATCGCGGCCCAGCTCCTTGTCCTGCGCGTTGGGATGCAAATCGAAATGGAGCCCGAAGAAGCAGTCCTTGCGCGCCGGCCGCGAGGGTGTGGATGCAGCGCCAGATGCAGTATGGGAAAATAGCAGTGCGGATGTAGCCGCAAGAAATTCCCTGCGATTCACTTTCAACGTCTCATCTCCTCAAGCTCACTTCTGAGACACCACACTACTCCATTCCGGCCTTACTTGAAGAGATCCACCAACTCGGACATATAGAGCGTGTCCGCCGTAAACGCGAAAGTCCCTTGCTCCATCACCTCGCGCGCGGCATTGAAGCAAGCCGTCATCGCCGCGCGCGCGAACCCCGATCCAATGCTAATCCGTCGCACACCAAGCTCTCCCAGTTCCTTCACAGAAAGCTGCGGCACTCCTTTCAACCCCGTCAGCACGTTCACCGGCTTGCTCACCGCAGAGCATACAGTCCGAATATCTTCCGCCCTCGTAATTCCCGGCGCATACAAAACCTCCGCGCCCGCAGCCTCGAACGCCTGCAGCCTGCGAATGGTGTCGTCCAGATCCGGCCGTCCATGCAGATAGTTTTCAGCCCTCGCCACCAGCATGAAAGGGAAGGGCAGTGACCGCGAGGCCGCAGCGGCAGCGGCGATCCGTTCCACCGCATGTTCGAAATCGTAAATCGGATGAGCCGGATCGCCCGTCGCATCCTCAATCGATCCGCCTACCAATCCGGCCGTTTCCGCGGCCAAACGTATCGTCTCTGCCGCGGCCTCCGGGCTGTGCCCATAGCCATTTTCAAGATCGGCCGCAACCGGCAGCGTGGTCGCTTCCACAATCGATCTTGCATTCTCAAGCGCCTGGTCGCGGCTCACGCTGGCCGTGCCATCGCGCCGCCCCATCGCGAACGCCAACCCTGCGCTCGTAGTCGAAAGAGCCTGAAACCCGAGCCCGGCAAACATGCGTGCTGTCCCCGCATCCCATGGGTTAGCGATGACGAAAATTTCCTGTTGTTGATGCAGCGCCTGGAACAGCGTTGCCTTTTCAGCTTGAGTAGGCATGGGAGACTCCAATTTAGTGCCGGTGATGAAACGGCGCCACAATCATCAGCGCAAACCCGATTGCCGCAGCCAGCGCCAACGCAATCAAGCTGTAGATCAGCACAAGGTTCGGCCCCTTTGACGCTGAATCTTCTTCATCGCTCGTCTCTTCGCGCTCACGATCACTCATACTTCAGCGCGTCCACTGGATCCATTTGCGCCGCGCGCGTGGCTGGCACTGTGCCGAAGATGATTCCTACCACCATGGCGGAAGACATCGCAATCACCACCGACCACGGCGTGATGGGGATGGCAAAGTCCGTAAACATGCGCACCGACAGAGGAAGAGCGAGACCGACGATGGTTCCGACTACGCCGCCCGTGAGCGAGATGATGACTGCTTCGGTAAGAAACTGCAGCTTGATCTCGCGGCGCGTGGCCCCAAGCGCCTTGCGAATGCCGATCTCGCGCACCCTTGCGCGCACGCCGGCCAGCATGATGTTCATGATTCCCACGCCACCCACCGCCAGAGTCACGCAGGCTACGGCCACCAGCAAGGCCGTGAGGGCCTCGGTAATGCTTGACGCAATTGCCATGTATTCCTTCAGCGTCTGCGCCTCGTAGACCGAGTCCGCCCGGTGCCGCGAATGCACAATCCGAACAATCTCCTTTGCTGCGTCCGGCACTTCATCCATCGAGCGCATCGAAAAATAAATCTGCTGCACATTTTCCGATCCGGTAAACAGGCGTGCGACCGACTGCGGAATCAGCACGGTCTGATCCTCGATCTCTGAATTGCCGAAGTCCGGAACGGCCTCTTTGAATACGCCGATGATTGTGAAAGGAATGCGGCTGATTTCGAATGTCTGACCCACCGCTGCGTCGTTGCTTCCGAACCGGTCGTTGGCAAACTTCTCCGTAACCACTGCGCATTTGATGTGAGACGCGTCGTCCTCCTCATCGAAGAACCGCCCTACAGGCGTCAGCAAGTTGCGGATATGCTGGTAATCCGGGCTGACTCCCAGCACCAGCGTATCCTTCGTCACTCCACCGCCAAAGCTGATGCGGTCGTGCATCTGGATGATGGGCGAGGAGTAAACCACGCCCGGCAACTGGGCTCGCACAGCCTTCTCGTCATCGCGCGTCAAGTTGTCGTTGTAAAGCACGCGCTCGGCTGCCGTGGCGCCGCCGCCCTTGTATTCGAGTTCAATCGCGTTGGTCTCGATCTTCTGCAGTTCCTGCTGCACAAATTCCTGCCCGGTCAGTCCGATCGTAATCACCAGGATCACCGACGCCGTCCCGATCACCATGCCCAGCGCAGTCAACGCAAAGCGCATCTTGCTCGCCTTGAAGCTATCCAGCGCCAGCTTCAGCGTCTCCGTAAAAAGCATGGTCCGGCGCGCACTCAGCAGCGTCTGTTGGAACGAGTTTTGTCGTGCCTGGTCTACCGGGTTCATCGTGTCCTGACTAAGAGATGCTCCAGCGTCTCTGACGGCTTCCTCAATACTCGGTGGGAAAGCACAGATCTAAAGCGGCAATCTCTTACTTCGGGATATAAGTATCCAACCACTTCAACTCTTCCCGAAGCTTGATATACCCATGCCACGGATTCTTCGGCAACCCATGCCCTTCCCCGGGGAAAACCAGAAACCGGTGAGGAATCTTCAAAGCCGCCAAAGCCCGCTCCATCGTTACCCCCTCCAGATAGCTTACGCGCACGTCCGCCCCGCCCTGCACCAGGTGTACCGGCGTCTTCACCTTGTCAAACCGGAACAACGCCGCCTCACTCTGATAAAGATCCGCATTCTCCCAAGGCTGCCCGCCCAAATACCACGCATCGTCCCAGGTCTCATCGTCGTTCCCCCAGTTAGCCGCATGCTCCACAGCTCCAGCGCCGGTCACAGCCGCCCTGAACCGCGTAGTCTGCGTAATCAGCCAGTTGGTCATGTAGCCGCCATAGCTGTAGCCACCAATGGTCAGCCGATCCGGATCGGCGTACCCGTCCTTCACCAGCGCGTCCACGCCCTCAAGAATATCCCGCCCCGGCTTCGACACCAGGTGCGGCGCAATCTCCAGCATGAACTGGTCCCCATATCCCGCAGATCCGCGATAATTCGGGCGGAACACCAGCCAGCCATTCGTCGCCGCCAGCGTAGCCCAGTCGTACCAGTCGGCACCAAACCGGTCCCCATCCGCATCCGCCGGTCCGCCGTGAATCAACGTCAGCATGCGCAGATGTTTAGCGTCCTTCTGCCCCGGCGGAAAAATCAGCACACCCTCAACCGTGCGCCCGTCGTCCGCCTTCCATGTATAAGGTTTCCACTCCACCTGCGCCCGCTGCGCAAATATCGGATTGAAGTCGGTCAACGCCGTCAGTCTTTCCGGATGCAGAGGGTCGGACGCTAGGTAAACTTGCGTCGGCTCGGTAATGGCCGAGTGCCGCACCAGAATCGATCCCGATCTCTTCGCCGCCTCAAGCCCCGCATAGGTTCCCGCCAACCCCGGCAGCTTGGTTGCCTTCTCAGCTTCGACAAGGTAAAGCCGATCCTCAGTGCCTTTCAGCCCCAGCGCCACTTCGCGCCCATCCGGCAGCAGCACAAATGAGTCCCATGACCCCTCAAAACCCGCTCCCAGCCGCTCTATTTTGCCGGTAGCAACGTCCATCCGATAAAGCCGTCCCTGCACATCGCGATACTTCCCCTCCAGCGATCCGGCCGCTGCCTGCACCGTAAAGTGCAGCCACTTGTTATCAGGCGACCACTTGAGTTCCGATTCCACAGCCAAGTTATGCGTCATTTGCCGCGCCTCGCCCCCCGGCGCCGTCACCAGAAACACTTCGTAATCCGCCGGGTCCTCAATCCGCTTATGCACCGGCCCCGTCACGAACGCCACCATCTTCCCATCTGGCGAAGGTGCAATCTCTGAAATCGTCAACTCGCTCTTTGCAATCTTTTCCGCATCCGCCGGCAGCGTCGTAGCGCTCTCGTCAGCTTTCTTGGCGTCGTCAGCCTTTGCCTCAGCGTTCGCTTTCGCAGGGCTCTCCGCCGACAGCGCCTTAGCCAGCGACGGAGCCACCGCCTGTTTCAGCAGCAGGTCCCCGCGATGCTGTTCGCGATACCGGATCACATCCTTCCAATCCGCCTTCTGCGTCTCTTCCTGCTCATGCGTCAGCGGCGCCGTCACCGCGTAATAAATCGCCGCCCCATCCGCCGACCACGCAAACGAATGCACATCCAGTTTCTCGCGATAGAGCGGCAGCGCCTCGCCCCCGCCGACTGGAATCACCCACAGCCGGTCTGCGCTTGCATCGTCCTTCTTCGCGTCGTCATCGGCCCCGCCGCTCAGCGCACGATCGCTCACAAACGCAATCCACTTTCCGTCCGGACTCCACTGCGCATTCTCCTCGCTGCCCGAGTGCGTCAGCGGCCGCAGCCCCGTCCCAGCAGTCCAAAGCCAAAGATCATGCCTGTAGTTATTAGCCTTCCAATCCGGCGTTTCCGTAGCGATAACCGCCGCCGTCCCATCCGGCGACAAGTGCGCTTCGCTGATTTCAGTTGTATTCAGGTATTCATCCAGCGTAATAGCCGGTTTGGAGGTTTGTGCCTGCGAACCAAGCGATGAAATGCAAAGGGAAGCGCAAAGGGGAATCCAAATCTGAAGTGGACGCATAACAAAACTATAACCGCGCCCACCTCCCGGAGAGAGGGGACGACCATGAACGGAGAGCCTCGTGGAGGGAGGGCATGAGAATAGCCCTGGGTCGAGTCCGCCCTTGCGGACGAAAACCCTGGGAATGCCGCCGCAGCGAGGACCCCGCCCCGTAGGGTCGGTGCGAATCAGCGCACCGCGTCCAACTCCGCCGCCCTCTTCCGTCCCCCCGCCACAAAAGCCAAATCCTCCTCCGACCCACCCTCAATCGACCCCAGATTAATCTCCACATTCGCCAGCGCGCCCGTAACCGCCGCCCCCGCCAGCGCAATCGCCGTAGTCAAATCCGAAGCCATCATAGGGCTGCTCACGCCTCTTAACTCGCCAGCAATCCGTCCCACCTCCGCCGCCCGTTCCGCCACGCCCAGCGGCACTTCAGCCGCCCCCCGCAGCGCCGCATTCACCAAAGCCTTCCCCGAATCCCCCAACTCCCGAGCCACCTTATAAGCCTTCATGACTTCATTGTAGGAAGACGCATCCCCATCAATAGCCGCTGCCAACTCCTCGCGCAGCACAGCCAGCCTCCCGATCGCCGCCGAAAGCTGCGCCTCATACTGCGCATAAGCCTTCTTCCCCCGCGACATTGCAGCCACCATCCCTGCCAGCCCAGCCGCCATAGCCCCACTAGCCGCCGCTGCGCTTCCCCCTCCCGGAGTAGCCGTAGGCGCCGCCAATTGTTCTATGAAAGGTTCTACCCCGGCTCGCAATCCGCCCACTGCGGTTTTACCGCTCATCACCCCCGCCAGCCGGTTCTCCAGAATCAGCGAAGAATCGAAGTTCTCCACCTGCAAAAACCACTCCGCCGCCTGCTCCAGCGCCGCCTTCGGAATCAACCCCACAATCTCGCTTGAAACCGCAGCAACCCCATACCGCGCCGCCTCCCGCTTCACCAGCTCGAACACCCGATGCACCGGCGTCTGCTCAAAGTCCGTCAGGTTCATAGAAACCTGCGCCATCCCCCGCACCAGGAACCCCGCGCCCTTCACAAACCTCAATCCCCCACTCGAGAACCGCACCGCCTTCGCAATCTTCTTCGCAATGTCCACATCGGCGGTATTCAGAAAAACGTTATAAGCAATCAGCGCCTTCCGCGCCCCCACCACCGTGGCCCCGGCAGTCGCATGCACCGCCGCCTCGCCAAAGTCGGGCATCCGCGCCGGATTTGTCGCAATTTCAGACCGAATCCCCTCAAACTGGCCTTTGCGAATGTATTCGAGATTCGCCCGCTCCGGCCTCGTAGCTGCCGCCTCGTACAGGTACACCGGAACCCCAAACCGCTTCCAGATCTCCGCGCCCACATGCTTCGCCATCGCCACGCAATCCGCCAGCGTAACGCCGTCGATGGGAATAAACGGGACAACGTCGGCTGCACCCATGCGGGGATGGGCCCCTTGGTGATGATTCAGGTCGATCAGCTCCGCCGCCCGTCCCACCCCGCGAATCGCCGCCTCTTGAATCGCCTCCCGATCCCCAACCAGCGTAATGACGCATCGGTTATGGTCCCCGTCCATCTCATTATCCAGCAGATAGACTCCAGGACCCTTCATCGCCTCGACAATCGCATCGACCTTCTTCGCATCGCGCCCTTCAGAAAAATTAGGAACGCATTCCACCAGTGTGCTAGCCATAGCAAGAAGCATAGCCACGCCCACTTCGATCCGGCAAACGCATTGGAAGCAACGAGGGAGGGAGCCGGGATCTTCAGGCCCCTGAAAGAATCTAAGGAAACAGATTGGCTTTAGCCACGGCGTTTCGCTCGGTCAGCGGGCCTGCCTAATCCGCCTCAACCTGCCCCGAAATCCGGTCATACTCCGCCTTCGAGACCAGATGCCGCTTCACCAACTCATCGGCACTCGCATACGGACGTCCCGCGACAATCCGGTGCGCCTGCGCAGGCCCGATACCCGGCAGAGCCTCAAGCTGTTCCGGTGTCGCTTTGTTGATGTCCACCGCACCCTTATTGTCCGTGGCGCCCTTATTTTTGAGGCTGTCTTCCACGCCCTTCACAACCGCCTTCGCATCCTGGGCTGCTTCGGTTGTCGCTTTGGCAGTTTCGTGACGAATTGCGTCAGGATCGCGCTGCGCCGGAGTGCAGCCAATCGAGGAGAGCAGGGCAAAGGTTACGAGGCAAAGCAATACACTCTTCATACCTGCTTCGATGCCGAGTGGGCTTCCAGCGCAGTCTGGCGCTGTGGAAATTAACGGATTCACCGAACACAAAATCGGGACCAAAACACAATCTGCGGCACCCGCCAGCAATTACCATCCTTCTAGCAACCTTTCCAGCGTTCCAGCTCCGGCGCAGAAAAGGCCTGGGAGACAAAAGATGGCCACAGTCACCGCTCCAATCATTCGCGCCCCGCGCGGCAACCAGCTCCGCTGCAAAGGCTGGCAGCAGGAAGCAGCCCTGCGCTGCCTGATGAACAACCTGGACCCAGAAGTAGCCGAGCGGCCCGCCGACCTGGTGGTCTACGGCGGAATAGGCCGCGCCGCCCGCAACTGGGATTGCTTCCACGCCATAGTTCATGAACTTGAGCAGTTGGGCAGTGAGCAAACGCTGCTGGTCCAGTCCGGCAAGCCTGTGGCCGTCTTTCCGACCCACGAACTAGCGCCGCGCGTCATCATCGCCAACTCCAACCTGGTCGGCAAATGGGCCAACTGGGACCACTTCAACGAGCTCGACCGCAAAGGCCTGATGATGTACGGCCAGATGACTGCCGGTAGTTGGATTTACATCGGAACCCAGGGAATTTTGCAGGGAACCTTCCAGACATTCGCCGCGCTGGCCGACCGCCATTTCGGAGGCAGTCTCAAAGGGAAACTCGTAGTCACAGGCGGCGTCGGCGGTATGGGCGGTGCGCAGCCGCTGTCCGTCACGCTCAACGACGGTGTGGTCCTGGCCATCGACGTCGACAAAACGAGAATTGCCCGCCGTGTCGACACGCGCTACTGCGATACGCTCACCGAAGATCTCGACGAAGCTCTCAATCTCTGCGAATCCGCCCGCCGCGAAGGCCGAGCTTTGTCCGTAGGATTAGTTGGCAACTGCGCCGATGTACTGCCGGAAATCGTTCGCCGCGGCGTAGTAGTCGACGTGGTGACCGACCAGACCAGCGCCCACGACCCACTCAACGGCTACGTGCCTTCCGGGCTCTCACTGGCCGAAGCGGCAGACCTGCGAAACAAAAACCCTGAAGAATATGTTCGCCGCTCCACTGCATCCATGGTCGTCCACGTCAACGCAATGCTAGCCCTTCAGCAAGCAGGCGCCGTCACCTTCGACTACGGCAACAACATTCGCCGTTTCGCCTTCGACGCCGGGTGCGCCGACGCTTTTCTCATTCCCGGCTTCGTGCCCGAATACATCCGCCCGCTCTTCTGCACCGGGCAAGGGCCATTCCGCTGGGTGGCGCTCTCGGGCGACCCCAAAGACATCGACCGGACAGATGAATTGGCGCTCGAGCTATTTCCAGAAAACGAAATCCTCAATCGTTGGTTGCGCTTGGCCCGCGGCCGCTTCGCCTTCCAGGGACTACCGTCGCGCATCTGCTGGCTAGGCTACGGCGAGCGCGCCCTCATGGGCGAGGCCATGAACGACCTGGTACGCAAAGGCGAAATCTCTGCTCCCATAGCCATAGGCCGCGACCACCTCGACACCGGCTCTGTCGCCAGCCCCTATCGTGAAACAGAGAAGATGCTCGATGGCTCTGACGCCGTAGCCGACTGGCCCATTCTCAACGCGCTCCTCAACACTGCATCTGGCGCAACCTGGGTCAGCTTCCATCACGGCGGCGGTGTCGGCATGGGCTATTCGCTGCATGCCGGCCAAGTCACCGTAGCCGACGGCACAGAAATGGC
>JBELAI010000021.1:0-44646 GCA_049508975.1 Occallatibacter sp.
ATCAGAGAGTTGTAGTCGCTGACCATGGTTCCAAACGTGCTTTCGACTCCCGTGTTATCGTTGGCGATAACTACCTGTACCTGCTCCAGGGAGCTATCCGATTCCGTAGTACTCGGCGCCAGGAGTTGGAACGTTACGCCGGAGATAGCGTTGGCCACAGTGTTCGAAGCACTGGTCGTCTTAACTCCGTCCACCCAGAGGGTCGCATCGGCGCCATTCACCGACGACGTGTATCTCATTGCAGAGGTCGTTGTGTCGACCAGGCTCGAGTTGACGGTCAGGGTACCGGCCGACCCTGATGTTCCGGAAGTGAGCGACAGGGTCGCCGTCCCATCGCTGTTGGTCGCGACCGCCGCAGTGACGCCGATGCCCGCCGCGGTGATGGCTCCGGCGATGCCGGAAAGCGTGTTGACGCCGCTCCCCGTATAGATCGTGTTGGCCGCTGGGGAGCCCGGCGCGGCACCGATGACCACGTTCTCTGTTTGACCGCTCCCTATCTGCACCGAAAATGAGCCGGAGAGAGTATCGGTCGAGGCGGCGACGGATGTAAATGTCCCGCTCGAGTTTTGCGAGCCGGAGCTGGCGGCGGCAGTGTAGCCCAGAGCCTGGCCGAGCGAATTCGCGGTCACAGTGACGTCACCGGCCGCCCCGGATGTCCCCGAAACCAGGGTCAAGCGCGATCCCGAGGCGTCGGTCAATATGCTCGCGGTTACGCCTGCCCCGGACGCATTAATCGCGCCTTCCAGTCCGGTGAGAGTGTTGTCGGATGAGTCCAGAGCGATGGTCTGCGGGGTGCCGGTGCCCGTCTGCAAGGTGATCGAGCCGGTCAATGGGGTGGTGGCGCTTGGGACCACCGCCAGATATCCGCTTGACGTCTGGGCCAGATTCTGCACCTGCACGGTGTGAGTCCCAGCCACAGCGCTCGCATTGGCCGCGGTCAGTGTAAGCACGTTCTGGTCGGAGCTGGAACCTTCTTTCTGGGCGATGATGCCCTGAAAATCGGTAAGAGAACTCATGTCGTTGGACAGATTAGAAAATAGTGTACCCAGACTGGAAATCGCCGTGTCCTGGCTCTCCAGCTTGGTCAGCTGGGTCTTCCAGGGCGTTTCCACATTCTGCAGATTCGCAACGATCGCAGATACCGTGGTGCTTACATCGAACCCGGCCCCGCTGGTCGGCGACCCGAAACTCAAACCCACTGTTCCCATCGATTGCCCCTCGGAAATACTCAAGCAGCCAAATACCCAACCGATTCACGGCCCGATTGGAAAAAACTCACGCGCTGAAAATATCCTTTTGCCGCCTCTCGTCATCGCGCTCGCCGAATAACTCATCGGCTCGGGAAGGGCGTTCCATTAACTTGCCGGAATGCGCGCTAATTTTCATTTCCGCAGGCAAAAAAAACGGGGGCGCCTCCTTCTCTATGAAGAAGACGTCCCCTCTCAAGAATCCGCTAGGACGGATTCGGTGAATTCGACCCCGGCAACATCGGCATATTGCCGGGGAAGTTGTTATTGCAGCAGCTTGGTTACTTCCTGCTGCATGCTGTTGGCCTGGGCCAGGGCTGAGATGCCGGTCTGACTCAGAATTTCGTACTTGGACATGTTGGAGGTTGCGGAAGCATAGTCAGTAGCCTGCACCGCATTCTGCGCCGCGGTTACGTTCTCCTGTTGGGTGCTGAGCACGGAGCTGACCGCATTCAGCGTGTTGATTTGTGCACCAATGTAACCATCCTGCGCCGCTACGTCGGTGATGGCCGCGCTGAGTGCGGTTAGAGTTGCCTGTGCATCCTTCTGGTTGGACAGGTCAGTGGTTGCGAGGGAGACGCCGGCGGCATCCGTGTAGCTGATGGTGGCCGTTCCGGTGGAGCCATTTGAGTTCGCCGAAATTCCGACATTCCCGGTTCCGCCGTAGGTCGTCTTGTTTCCGACCGTGGCGCTGGTGCTGGTATCTGTAACGTTGCCCGAGATCCCTACGCTGTAGTAACTCTGGCTGGCTGAGGGTTGGTTGGTCAAGCTGATGGACGTTGTTCCGGCGGGTGTGATCTCGGTGAGGTTGCCCTGGTTTCCGATGGTCGGCGCACCGGTGTCTCCGGTGGTTGCCGAAAACGTCAGCGAAGTGCCTGCCTGGTTGAGTTGAGCCGTAATCCCGTAGGACGCATCGGTTACGTTGATGGTCGACGCCAACTGGGCGAGCGTCTGGCCGTTGAGGTTGATGGGCGAGTAGGCGGTTTGGCCGTTACCCTCGACTCCACCCAGGATTCCGTTAAGCTTGGCGGTTGCGTTGGTGACCGTCAAGGTGCCGAGACTGGTGCTGGATGTGAGGCTGGGCACGGTCTTTGAATCGGTAACGGATCCGCCGCTGACGCTGGCGGTGAATCCGTCGCCGTTGTTCTGCGTAAAGATCAGCTCGGTCATGGCTGAGTTGAGGGAGGCGGTGATCCCGTAGCCGCCGTTGGTGATGGTGGTTGCCAGGTTAGCCAGGGTATCGGTGCTTCCCTGGACTCCCAGGGTTATGGGAGCCACCGCGGCCGAACTGGTTCCGCTGGTCAGGTTCAATGTCCCGCCCAGCGTGTCGGTGGCGCTGTTGACCGACAGTGTGTCCAACATAGTTTTGCCGGCGACGGCCACCGTGTTGGTGCTTCCAGTATTCGCGGTCCGATCCACGATCGCGGTCGAGTCCGTGACAGTGGCTACGCCGGGATCCCCGGTGCTCTGTGTGAAGGTGAGAATATTGTTGTTGGTTCCGCTAATCGACGCCGTGACGCCAAGGTTCTTTTCAGCGCCGGTATTGAAGGCCGCAGCCACCTCGGCAACGGTTTGGCCGTTGAGGTTATAGGTGGATATGTTCTTGTTGGTGTCGGCGCCTTCGAGGATGCTGAGGGTACCGGTCAGGGTGTCGCCCGCCGCGGCGGCGGTCAACGTGTTCTGCATGGTGGTGGTGGTGTTGAAGGTTTTGGTCGAAGTTTGCGATGCTACCGCCAGTGTGTCGACCAGCGGGGTTACCGTGGACGTGGCGGCATTTGCCGTGCCCGCGTCGCCCACCGTCTGGGTGAGTGTGAGTTGAGTGCCGGCTGTGTTGAGGGTGGCGGTAATTCCCAAGCCATCCAGGGCCGTCTTCTCGGTGCCATTACCGAGAGTGCCGCCGTTGAAGTCGGAGGCAAGTTGAGTCAGCGTCTGGGAAGTAGTGCCCAGACCTGCGTAGTCGATCAAAACGCCGCCGGCCGTCGCGCCCTGAGCAAGCTGAAGGTCCCCGGAGAGCAGATCGGTGGAGTTGGCCACAGAAATGGTGTCCGACACTGTGCCTGCGGCAACGGCTTGGTTGATGGTCGAGGCAGGCGTCACGTCCGTGATGCCGTTGCCGCTGACCGACGCCGTGCCTTCGTTGGTGGTGTTCTGGGTAAAGGTCAGGATGGTGCCTGCCTGGTAGGTGTTGCCGTTCACGGTATACGCGGCGGCATTGATGGTGGCCGTGATACCCAGGTTGGCATATTGGCCGCCTTCGGACGAGTTGAAGTTGTTGGCAACCTGTTGCAGGGTTTGCCCGGTAAAGCCCAATTGAGATTGCGTCCCGAGCCCGTCGGTTGCCTCGGTAAGGTTGATGGTGCCGGTGAGTTGGTCGCTAGCCGAGGTTGACGTCAAGGTGCCGAGGTTGGTGGTCTGCGCCAAGGGGGTGGGGGCCGCGGTGGTGCCGATGGCGCTGTTGGGGTTGGTGACAGAGGCGTTGTTGTTGTTTACCTGGGCGGTCGTGTCGAGAACCACTCCATTGTTGGTGATGCTGGCCGTGCCGGCATTTCCGGTGTTCGCGGTAAAAGTAAGAACCGTTCCCGCGGTGGTTCCTGCCGTGGAGTTCGCGGCCGTGTTGAGCGAGGCCGTGATGCCGTAGCCGCCCTGGTTGATCTGCTGCGCAATCGCCGTCAGAGAGCCGCTAAAGCTGACGCTCTGCGGGGTTGCGCCGGTGGTGGCCCCGGACTGGATGGTGAAAGCGCCGCTCAACGTATCGCTGGCGCTGGTGGCCTTCAGAGATCCAAGCGTGGTGCCCGTGGTGACGATCGGGGATTCGGTGAGTGAAGCCGCAGTGGTTGTTCCCATTCCCGAAACGCTCGGGGCGTATGGATCTCCAGCCGTCGTCTTGGACAGGATCAAGGTGTTGCCATCGGCGGTGGCCGTACCGGTGAGCCCATAAGCGTTGAGGTTCTGCGTGCCGGTGGTGGTATTGAAGTCCGCTGCAAGTTGGGCAATGGTCTGCCCCGCTGTGATGTTTACCGCTGTGGTGAGCCCGGTGGTTGACGAAGTGATGTTGAGGGTTCCGCCTAACGCGCCGCTTGTAGCCGTGATCGTCTGGAGCGGTGTGGCGGGCGCCGCTTCCGCAGCCGCGGCGTTGATTGCACCGGTAGCTGTGATTTCCGTGAAGCTGGATGTTGCAACAGCCGCGGTGTTGGCAGCGACCGCTTCCGAAATTGTTGTTACAGTGGCCGAGGTTGCGACCGCTGACAATCCGTCGCCGGAGAGATTCTGGTAGGTGCCTCCAGCGCCGCCTCCAGCATAGGTGGTTCCATTGAAGTCGTCCTCGAGGTGCGTCTTCGTCACATCGGTGAACGACGCGCTAAATGCGACGCCGCTGGCATTTGTGCCGGTGATCGTTCCGCTGAGCAGATCGCCGGAGGTGCCGGTTGTGATGGTGTCGGTCTTATAAGCGGTACCAACTACCGGAGTGGCGATAACAGCCGAGGTCGCGGCGCCATTGGTGGTCGCCACTGTCTCTGTCAAGGTGTTGCTGACTGTCGGCTTGAAGGTGTCGCCGCTGGTCTCCGTAAGCGCCATCGAGGTAACGCTTTGAATATTCGCGGTGATTCCCTCGGTGCCCAGGGCGGTGACTACCTGAGCCTGCGTCTGGTCGACTTCCTTCAGGGAGTATGCCGCGCCCGATGCGTTGGTGCCGGTTAGCGTTCCGCTAAAGACATCGGTTGCGCTGGTAGCCGCTGTGGTGATAGTGCCAACCTGCGTGCCGGCTTGGATCGTCTCTGGGGATGGCGCGTTGAAGTTGGTGGAGATGGCCGCCTGGGCCGAATCGGCATAGGCCGTGCCGGTGTTGGCCGTGAAGCTCAGCGTGGTGTTGTTGTTGCTCAGCTGCGCGGTAATGCCGTACTTGGCCTGGCCGGCGGTCGAGTTGAGTGTCGCCGCAATCTGCTGCAGCGTCTGGTTGGTGAGGGTCAGGGCATTGTCGTTGTTGGCGTTGTACACCGTGCCGGTGGAACCGCTGGTGATGTTCAGGCTTCCATTCAGCTGATCTGTCGAGCTGTTCACCGACATCTGGCCCAAAGACGAGCTGCCGGGGATGGTGACGATGGTCGCCGATAGCGCGGCCGAACCGACTGTGTCCGTGTAGGCCTCGGTTGGAGAGCCTCCACCGGACACTGTCGACAGGGTAACGGTTTGCCCTCCGCCGGTCTGCGCGCCGACTTTGTCGAAGGTCAGCGTGTCGCCGTTGTTGGAGAGGACTGCCGTGATCCCGGCTGTCTTCTGCGCGCCATTGTTGAAATCGTCCGCGATCGAGGCCAGGGTTTGACCGGTGGTCAGATTCAGTTCGGTTCCCGCGCCGTGTGCGGCGGTGGTGCTCTCGACGTATACACCGGAAATCTTGTCGTTGGCTCCGCCAACCGAGATCGATCCGATCGTGGAGCTGGCGGCGATGGCAATCGGGCTGGACGTATAGGTGGTGTCAATAGCCGAGCCGGTGACACCCGCCGCAAAGGTGTTCCCAGCACTGGAGGTAAAGGTCAGATCCGTGCCGGTCTTGTCGATGGAGGCGGTAACGCCGTAGTTGCCGTTGTTGATGGTAGTAGCCAAGTTGGCCAGGGTATCGGTGGTGCCCGCCGTGCCCAGGTTCAGTGTGGTTGACGCTCCGGTGGTACCCGAAGTGATGGTCACGGTGCTCGAGGTTCCGGGGTTGCCGGTGGTGGTTTTGCCGAGCGTATCGCCGGCCGAGGAGACAGAGAGAGAACCCAACGTGGTTCCGGCGGCGACGGAAGGCGCACCCACGTCGACGATGTTGGAGCCGGAGACGGCTGCCGGATTGGCGTTGCCCGCGCCATTGGTGAAGGTCAGGGTAGTGCCGTTTGTGACGGTGGCCGTGATGCCGTAACCGCCGTTTGTGATGGTCTGAGCCAGGTTGGCCAGCGTATCGGTTTTGGCGTTGCCGGTCGAGGTGCCGAGGGCAAGCTGGGTTGTCAAGCCGGTGATGCCCGAGGTCAGGCTGACGCTGCCCGTGAGAGTATCGGAGCTGTTGCCGACCGTGAGAGAACCCAGGCCGGAGTTACCGATCATTACGTTCTGCGACGCGGAGGGCACCGTGTTCTGGGTCAAATTTGTCCCGGTTACGCTCGCGCTGGAAGCTGACGAGGTGAAGGTCAATTGCGTGCCGGCCTGGTTGATGGAGGCCGTGACTCCGTAGCCCGAGGCGTTGATAGTCGACTCGAGATTCTGCAGCGTGTCAGTTGAGTTGCTGGTGCCAAGGGCGATGTTATGGCTGGCGCCGTCGGAACCGACGATGTTGAGCGTGCCGCCGAGCGTGTCGCCGGTAGCGAGCGACAACGCGCCCACCACGCCCACGCCGTTGCTGCCTGCGCCGTTGGAGCCAATGCCCGTGGCGGATATCTCGATTCCGGTATCGGTTCCGGCGCCGCCGGCGACTTGAGCCGCTGTGACCGCCGCGGAGCCCGCCTGGGTGGCCGTGGAGAAGGTGGCAGTCAGGCCGAGACCGGAGTTATTGATTGCATTGATCAGTCCCTGGGCGTTGTTGCTATAGGATGTGCCCGCGCCTACGTTGATCGGAGCCGATGCGCTGACCGAGGAGCCATTTACTCCCTTGGTCAGGTAGCTGACGTTGATGGTTGTAGTGGCCGATGCGGCGCCAAGGCTGTCGGTTGCGGCGGCGTTGGTGCCACCGTTCGAAAGGTTGATAAACACGTTGCTCTGGCCGCTGCTATAGGACATCACGCCCTGCGTGTCGCCCAGGTTGGCCGAAGACAAGGTGCGGATGTTGAGAGCGTCCATGGCCGAACCTTGCGCCGAGGAGTCACCGGTGTAGATGTTGACCGGAGATGCGGATCCAAACACGGCCTGCTGGTTATAAGTTGTCGTTGTGCCAATGTTATTGACTTCCGAAAGAATCGACTGATACTCGGAGTTTGCGGCCGAATCCTGAGAAGAGTTGAGGGTGCCGTTCGAGGCTTCGGTAGCCAGCGTCACGGCCCGGTTGAGCAGGCTATTCACTTGCGAAAGAGCACCATCCGCCACGGTAAGCAGGCCGACGCCTTCTTGAGCGTTGGTCTGCGACTGGGCGAGGGACATAGAGTTGGCTTGCAGGCCATCTACCAGCGAAAGACCGGCCGCGTCGTCGGCGCCGGAATTGATCTTGGATCCTGAAGACAGCTGATTCAGAACCTTTGACAGGCTGTTGCTGGTGTTGTTCAGGTTATTTTCAGCGTAGACTGCATTGATATTATTCAGGACACCCAGGGACATGGGGTTCTCCTTGTGGGATGCGTGGATTTACGGGCCAGTCCCTGGATTGCTCCCATATTTTGTGTAACTCTGGGTAGCTGTCTCCGGTTCGGGAACCGTCGCATCTGGAACCTTCTTCGGCCCTGTTGTTGCGGACTTTATGTACAGCCGCAACTGTCCTATCTGAGACAGTTACTTGCATTCCGTTCTAATTTCTTAACCTTTTCCACGCAGCGCCGATAACTCTCACATCGGAGTTATCAAGCGATGATTAAACTAACAAGACTTAACGGAAATCCCATTGTTCTCAACAGCGACCTGATCAAAACCGCGGAGGCCTCTCCGGACACGATGCTGACACTGATCAATGGCGAGAAGATCATTGTGCGCGAGCCATGTGAAGAAGTCACTGAGCGGGTACTCGAATACCGCGCGCGTCTGCTGTCTGAAGTGACCCGCCGTTTGCCATCCTACGGCGACCTGCAGCGCGTGGCTTCGATTGCGAGCCTCGACGTATCTGGTCAGTCCAATGCAACGCCCCCAACGCGGCGCAACGCGGAACGCTATCGGTGAATCCCTCGACGAGTGTCTCCGCAACCGGGCGCAGGGGGAGTGTTCATGGATAAGTCCAGCATTGGCGGAGTCTTCCTGGCTGTCGCCGGCATTGTCGCCGGCTTGCTGATTGAAGGCGGAAACCTTGGCCAGATTCTGCAGCCTACTGCGGCCCTCATCGTCTTCGGAGGAACCATGGGCGCGGTGCTTCTCCAGTTCCCTCTTCTCACCGTCTTCGCGGCCTTTCGCAGTCTCGGTCGCGTCTTTGCCGGGCCCAGGATACACAACGACGATCTCATTAGTCAGCTGGTCTCGTATGCCAACAAGGCGCGCCGAAACGGGGTCGTTTCTCTCGACAGCGATCTGCAGACGATTGATGATCCGTTTCTGCGACAGACGCTGATGCTGGCCGTGGATGGGACCGAGCCGAGCGAGTTGCGCAAGATCATGCACGTCTCCCTGGAATCAACCGCAGAGAGCGAAGAGCGGCTTCCGGCCGTTTTTGAGTCCGCGGGCGGCTTTTCTCCGACGATCGGAATCCTCGGAGCAGTGCTCGGACTTATCCAGGTTATGCAGCACCTGGACAATATTCAGGAGGTAGGTCGCGGGATTGCTGTCGCTTTTGTCGCAACCATCTATGGGGTTGGCATTGCCAATCTTTTCTTCCTTCCATTCGCCGGAAAGATGCGTATTCGCATTCGCGAGGAACATCAACGGCGCGAGATGATGCTCGAAGGCGTGGCTTCCATTCTAGAGGGCATTAACCCTCGCATGCTTGAAGTGAAGCTCTCCGGCTACGTCGATGCTTCAGTCCGGACGAAGAAAGAGAACGCCGCATGAGCCGCCGCGTTCCTCGCAGCCGGGTAACACACGATCGATGGCTTGTTTCCTACGCAGACTTCATCACTCTGCTTTTCGGGCTTTTCGTGGTTCTGTTCGCCTTTGCCAAAGCCGATCAGAAAAAGCAGTCGCAGATCACCCAGTCCATTGACACGGCATTCCGTTCGTTTGGCATCTTTCCCAACTCGGCTCCTCAATCCTCCACCGGCTCCGCGTCCGGGAGCGACCAGGCCGCTTTCCCAGCGGACGTCGTGATGGGTGAGGACGTTCTTTCTCCCGCAATGGTAAAAGGAGACCTCGATCGAATCCGGCGCGAGTTGGAAAAGACTCTCTCCAGCCAGGTTGCCTCCCACTCTGTCTCAATCCACATGGGACGGGACGGACTGGTGATCAGCTTGCGCGAAGCCGGATTCTTCGCGTCAGGCTCGGCAACCCCGAGTCCCGCAGCGCTGGCTACGCTTCGCCAGATCGTCGCTTCACTCGGTCATTCACCCTACGACGTGCGCATTGAGGGTCATACCGACAACATTCCAATTCATACAGCCGAATTCGATTCAAACTGGGAACTCTCGACAGCCCGGGCGACCCGCATGGCACGCCTCTTTCTGGAGTTGAAGGCTTTGCCGCCGGAACGGATTTCGGCAGCCGGTTATGCCGAGTTTCATCCTATCGCGACGAACGAAACTGCCGAAGGCCGCGGTGAGAATCGCCGTGTCGATCTGGTTGTTCTGCCACGCACCAAAATCGATCTTTCCGAGCCGCCGGTTTCACGCATCCCAGGTGTTTGGCGCAAAATCACCGACGTGAATTGATGTCCTGCTGCTTGCGCGGTCCGGGACGTAAGTTGTTTGTTTCGATAAGTATTTTAAAGTTTTTTGGACATGAAGTTATTGTTTTCATTGGGATCGGGAGAAAAGGCGGGAGGGGTAAATTTATAGCCGCGGACAGGTTGGCATACGGAGGTCAAGAAGGAGGACGCCGGCGGAATTCAGGTGCTGGGGAGGTCATGAATAAATTGTGCGCGTTTCCGCGCATTAGACAGCAAATTTCGGGAAGTTCTTGAAGATAAGTTTATGAGCAGGTTTCCTCATGCGGTTACCCTGCTGCGGTAAAGCCGAACATTCTCTTTTGATTCGCCTAGCTATGGTTGTTTTGGATTGATTTTCCATTTTTATTGACGATATGGTCATTTTTTGTCTATTATTTTGTCCATATTAAGAACCGGGCTTTTGGCACGCTACCCGGCGGACCATCCGCGCAGAAACTGGAACGCGGCGCTTCGAAACGAGATTCGCTGATCGCATTTGAAGGGAAGGAAGTTGCCAAAGTGATTTCCGTCGTCCACATTCCCGCATCAGTGAATGCTCCTCGGACATTTCTATGCAGACATTTCCATCGGCCAACCCTGACGGCGTGGAATCGATTCCACAGCCCGTCGTGTCGAAACAAGACGGATCAGCCAAAACGAACAAAATGAGGCCACAATGAAAACCAGATTTCTTCGACTTCTCTTCGGATGTGCGTTCAGTATGTTGGCGTCCATCCCCATGGCCCTTGGTCAGAGCGTCAACGGCTCCATCACAGGTGAAGTCACCGATCCCTCAGGCGCAGTCGTTGCCGGCGCGCACGTTGCCGCGCATAACCTCGATACCGGCGTGGATACATCGACAACCACTAACTCCACCGGTACGTTTAACATCGACTTTCTGCCGATTGGCAACTATCAGGTCACTGTGCAGGCCAACGGATTCAGCACTGAGACATTGCCGGCCTTCGCTCTGGAGGCCCGGCAGACCGCTGCTTTCAACATCAAGCTGACCGTTGGAAGCGCATCCTCCACGGTGAATGTTTCCGCCGCGGCGCCTATTCTGAACACCAGCGATCCCACTCTCGACAGCACGTTTACATCGAATACGATCCGGAATTTCCCGCTCAACGGTCTCGACTTTTCCGCCCTTACCCTCTATGTGCCCGGAGCCGTCAGCACCGCTGGAACTTCCGGGACGACCAGCATTGAGCGCAGCACTTATTACACCGATACTCCTAACATCAACGGCAACCGCGCGCAGTCGAACAACTACACTCTCGACGGCATTGACATGAACGAGCCATTCAACAACCTGATCTCTTACAGCCCCGCTCCGGAGGCGCTCGAAGAGGTCAAGGTGGTAACTGCGGACTCGCCTGTCGATACGGGCAATGTGAATGGCGCCGGTGTCTTCAGCATCCTCAAGAGCGGCACCAACCACTTCCACGGCTCAGCGTATGGATATGTTCAGGATTACCGGCTCAACGCCGATTCATGGACCAACAAGAATCAAACGCCGCAACTTCCCACCAGTCCGTTCTCCGAAGCGCAGTTTGGCGGCACCGTGGGTGGACCCATCCTGCACGACAAGCTTTTTTTCTTTGGGGATTATCTCGGGGCGCGTTATCACACAGGTGGAACCGGATCGGCAAGCGTGATGACGGAAGCCATGCGCGGAGGCGATTTCTCCGCATTGCTCACCGCAGCGAACCCGATCCAACTCTACGACCCGGAAAACAACTTCGCGCCCTATCAAAACAACCAGGGCGTTCCGATTGTTAACCCTGTGGCAACCTTTCTCATTGCCAACCCCAAGTACTACCCATTGCCGAACGCTACGCCAACCGATGGCATCGCGGCCAACAACTACCAGGCGCCCACGCGGAACTACAAGGGCAACAATCAGGGGGACGTGAAGATCGACTACACCTTGGACAAATCGGACACGATCAGCGGGTTCTATTCGCTGTCTCACGCTTACGACGGTTCAACACCGGTGCTGCCCATTTCCTTTCCTGGAGTCAATCACTATCCGACGTGGATTGTAGGTAGCAACTGGGTCCACACCTTCTCTCCTTCATTGATCAACTCGGGGCGAATCGGCTTTACGCGCACCGACTGGAATCAGGGCGTTCCGCAGGACACGACCGGAGCCTTTGGAACCGGAGGCAATGCCAAGGTGGGCATCACATTCCCGAACCAGTCCTATGCAGGCTTCACCAACCAGGGCATCAGCGGATTGAGCAACGTGGGCACTACTGCCGATCTCGGCGGTTTCGTGGACAACACGTACAGTTACATCGATACGGTTACGTGGCAACGCAGCAAGCACTCCCTGACGATGGGCGTGCAGGCACTTCGCTATCAGGTGAACTATCCCACAGCTAACAACAATGGCTATCTGGGCACGCTGAACTACACCGGGGCCTTCACGGCCAATCCATCAGCCGCGCACGCCGGCGGTTACGGACCCGCAGACTTCGTGCTGGATCGCGTACAGTCGGCAGCGGCCACGCTGGCCAGCGTTAATGTAGGCCAACGTCAATGGCGCATTGCCGAGTACTTCAATGACAATTACCGGATTCTTCCGAGGTTGACAATCGACTTTGGCGGCCGGTACGAATATGACGAGCCCTGGATTGAAGAAAACAACAAGACCGGAACGGTTGACCTTTCGACGGGGCAGATTCTCTATGCAGGGCAGGTTCCGTTGGGGGCTCCGGCGGGTTCCGGGCTTTGCAAGAACCGCGCCTGCTACCAGGCAAACTTCCGGCAGTTCATGCCTCACATCGGATTCGCGTATCAATTCAACGATCGCCTGGTTGGCCGCATCGGCTATGGCGCCAACAGCTTTTTTGAAGGCAACTCTTCCAATCAGCGCCTGACCTCGATCACACCGTTCATTCAAGCTGTCAACGTTTCAGTACCCTCACCGGAACCCAACGCCGTGACCGTGCCCCGCACCGCTGAGGAGGGCTTCACTGGCGGCACTACACAGTATGGCGGCACTTTCAATGCGTACCCGCAGAATATTCAGCCTGCCTATGTGCAGGAATACAACATGACCATCGAATATGCAGTTACCCATACCGCCTCGCTGCAGGTTGGTTATCTTGGAGAAACGGGCCAGCACATTGAAGACTACGGCAACGTAAACCAGTACACAGTGAACGGAGATCCCACGTCGGCGCCGTTTTACAACAGCCCATACATTGGTGTAAACGGGGTTGACTCCTCCCTCGGTGTGGGCCCAAATTCTTTGCTCATCACGGAGTCACGAGCCATGATGAACTACAACGCCTTGCAGGCAATACTGCGCCAACGCCTCAACCACGGCCTGGAGTTCACCGTCAATTACACCTACGGCAAAGCGATGACCAACAGCCTGGGTAACTATGCTTTGAACGTGAATGGCTACAGCGGAGCCTTCCAGAACTACTACAACAGCGCCGCCGACGATGGGCCGGCGGGCTACGATGTCAAGCACGACTTATCGGGAACTGGCGTCTATGCGTTGCCGTTCGGGCGAGGCAAGGAATACTTTTCCTCGGCGAACCGCGTCGCAGACGAAGTGATCGGCGGCTGGAAGATAGCTGTAGCCGGCGTGGCATATTCCGGCTTTCCGCAGGGACTGACCGGACCCGGAAACAATTCGAACAGTTACGGTAACTCACGGCCCAATCAATATCGCAAACTCAAGATCGTTGACCGCTCCATCAATAACTGGTTCGGGACCGATCCCTCGGCAGCCTACTGCTCGACCCCGGGAGTGGACAACGGGGTCTGTGCATTCGGTGTGCCGGCGATCAACGCCTTCGGAACCGCACGGAACGGCGATGTGCGCGGTCCCGGCTTCTTGAATGTGGACATGTCCGCATTCAAAGACTTCAACCTCTTCGAATCGCACACGGTGGGATTCCGTTTCGACGCCTTCAACGCATTCAACATAGTCAGCTACGGTAACCCGGACATCGGGATTACCGATTCCAGCTTTGGGCAGATCGGCCCCCAGAACTCGATCCGCTCGACCGAACGCAGACTGCAATTCTCAGCGAAGTATACGTTCTGACAATCGGGGAGCCGCGAAGATTCGCAGCTGCCCGGTTTTTTGGTATTTCTTATTCTCACTGGGGTCAATGCCGAATGCTACGATGTTCTGCAGAGGCCCCGCTACTTTTGGAATTGGGACGCAGTCATCATGGACCTTGAAGTGTGTATTGATTCCGTGGAGTCTGCGATTGCAGCCGAACGCGGGGGCGCCAAACGGGTTGAACTCTGTTCCGATTTGCTGGAAGGGGGAATCACCCCTGGCGCGGGTCTAATTGCCTCAGTGCGCCGCCACATCGGCATCAGCCTGTTCGTCATGATTCGCCCGCGCGGCGGTGATTTTTATTACTCCGATCTCGAATTCGAAGTCATGCAGGAAGAGATTGCGCACGCACGCAATCTTGGCGCAGACGGCATTGTTCTTGGCCTGTTGGATCAGCAAGGCCGCGTGGATGTCGCCCGCACCCTCAAGCTGATCGAACTCGCGGCGCCACTCCCGGCCACTTTTCACCGCGCCATCGACATGACGCCCGATCTGCCGGCGGCTCTCGAAGACGTGGTTGCGACAGGCGCGACTCGCATCCTCACCTCAGGTGGCGCTCCCACCGTTATGCGCGCCTTGCCCGAAATCGCCGGCATGGTAGAGGCTGCGCGGGGCCGCGTTGCCATCATGCCGGGCGGCGGCATCACTGCAGACAACATCGCCTCCATTGCCCACGCTACCGGAGCTAGCGAGTTCCATTCGAGCGCCCGCACCGCCTTCCCAAGCCCGGTTCGCTTTCGCAAGCTGGGCATGGCGATGGGGGACCTGCGCGATCGTGAATATCGCCGATATATTGTTCGCGAAGAGAGCGTGCGCGCACTGATTCATCCCCTGGCCACATTGGCAGAAGAATCCCAGACCATTTAAGCAATTCGCGGTTCAATTTTCCTATGTCGACAAAAACGGATCAACGCGCAAAGGAAATTCTCCAGGTGCTGCTGCGTCACGGCAACACCTCCGTCGATGAGCTGGCCGCGCAACTTGACGCTTCCACGGCCAGCGTGCGCCGCGACCTGACACGCCTTGAAGAGAGAGGCCTGGTTCACCGCACCCACGGCGGAGCCAAGCTTGCCGGCCAGACGCAGTACGAACCTTTCCGCTTCGATTCATCGTTTCAAGAACGCGAAGGGCGTTTTGCGGAGGAGAAGCGCCGCATCGGCCTGGCTGCTGCCGAACTGATTCGCGAACATGAGACGGTGGGCTTTACCGCCGGCACAACTACGACGCAGGTCGCCCGGTGTATACGCCATCGCAGCGGCATTCATGTGATCACCAACGCCGTCAACATCGGCATGGAACTGAACCACCAGCCAGCGCTCGACGTTACTCTCACTGGCGGAACGATGCGCTGGGCGGGGGCGTTCTCGCTCACTGGCCCTACCGCGATGGAAATGCTGAGCGTCGTGTTCCTCGACAAAGTTTTCATCGGCGCGTGCGGGATCGATGTGCTCCGTGGTGCTACCACCATTGAACCCGACGAAGCCGCAGTGTTTCGCGCGATGGTTCGTCAGGCCAAACAGGTTATCGTGGTCGCCGATTCCAGCAAGATCGCCATGATCAGCCCTGGCCTTATCTGCCCCATCAGCGACATCGATATGCTTATTACGGATTCCGGGATCACACCCGACGCGCTTGCGGGGTTCAAGGCGAGCGGCGTGCACGTGCTGGCAGTATGAGGGCCTTTCTACGGACCCATTGGTGAGCAATTCAGCGGCCTTCGGCGGAAGAAATCACCAGGTTGATCGTTTAGCTTGAAATTAATCACTGTATACTGATCGAAATCGCATCTGAGAAGCGCCGGAAACAGAAAAGGTAAACCAGACGCCTATGACCGCAACCAACGTGGCAGCCGTGCCTGCCGACTCCTCCGCAAAAAGCCGCTATGCCCGCTTTCTTCTCCTGGTTGCCGGACTTGGGGGGCTGCTATATGGCATCGATGTAGGCATCATAGCGGGCGCATATCCGTACCTTGAAGCTACCTCGCATCTTACCGCGGCGCAGCTCTCCTCGATTGTCGCTGCCGTGCTGCTGGGGACCGTTTTCTCTACGCTCTTCGCCGGTCTGCTGGCGGACTGGCTGGGGCGTAAATCGCTCATGCTTCTGAGCGGTGCGACCTTTGTCATCAGCATCCCCGTCATCGCCCTTGCGCATGGATACGGACCACTGATCTTCGGACGTCTGCTGCAGGGTATGGCCGGCGGACTCATCGGGGTCGTGGTCCCGCTCTACCTTGCGGAGTGCCTTTCGGCGTCTAGTCGCGGAAAGGGCACCGGCATTTTCCAGTGGATGCTCACCTTTGGCATCGTGGTCGCCGCATTGGTCGGCATGTATTACAGCTACCGGGTCCGAGCTGTCTCGCTCTCATCGAATGCCGATACTCTGTTCCAGTTCAAAGATCACGCCTGGCGCAGCATCTTCTGGGTCTCGCTCCCGCCCGGCCTGCTTTTTGTGATCGGAAGTTTCATCGTCACGGAGTCGCCGCGCTGGCTCTATCGTCGCGGGAAAAAAGACAAAGCCTATGCTGCCTTGTTGCGCTCGCGCTCGGCTGAGCAGGCCAGCCTCGAACTGAGCGAGATGGATGAAACCGCGCGCGTGGCCGAGCAGAAGTTCACTACCGGCAAGCGCATTCGCGAATCGTTGCTGCAGCGGAAATTTGTGATTCCCTTTCTGCTCGCTCTCGTCATTCTGGCGTGCAATACCGCGACCGGCATCAACTCCATTATTGGATACAATGTCGGGATTCTGTTGCAGAGCGGACTATCCGACTTGCAGGCACACTGGGGCTATGTGCTGTTCACGTGCGTCAATTTTTCCTTAACGATGGTCGGCATGATGCTGGTCGATCGCATGGGTCGCAGGTTCCTGTTTATTGTCGGAACAAGCGGCATCATTCTCTCCCTTGCAGGGGTCGGCATGCTCTTCCTGCGTACGGAAAAACTCAGCTTCGACGCTGGCTCCCAGGTTCAATCGATGGTGGGGCCGAATCAGGAGCTAACTCTTCACTTCGATCAGGCCGAGGCCAGCAGTTTGCTATCCAGTGCGGGCGATGCAGGCAAGCAGATTGAGAGCAGCCGCGCGTCGCTGGCCATCATTTACTCGTATGGCGATTACACGGCTGCCACAAGCTTTGTTCGCTCCGACGATACGGCCGCTTCGCCGATTCAGATTACGCGCGACAGCGCAGTGCCGGACAATAAGGTCGAGTCGTTCTTCAAGAATCCGTTTGCCGATCTCGATGCGGCGCGGACTGCGCCGCTGAAGATTCGCAAAGCTGTCGTCGGCCAGATACCCGATGCTGGGCACGGCTGGATTGTTGCCATTGGCCTTTATCTCTTCATGGCGTTCTACGCAATGGGACCGGGCGTCTGCGTGTGGCTGGCCTTGTCGGAACTGATGCCAACGCGTATCCGGTCCAACGGAATGAGCATCACGCTGCTGATCAATCAGCTGGTGTCGACTATTCTCGCTGGAATCTTTCTGCCGTTTGTTTCGAAGTATGGTTACTCCTCGATGTTCTTTCTCTTCTCTGGATTCACCGTGGTGTATTTCATCACCATCACGTTCTTCCTGCCGGAAACAAAGGGCAAGACACTGGAAGAAATCGAGGCGCACTTCGAAGGCAAGGCCTTGGCTTGACGGCAGGATAGCTGCCAGGTCTCCAGGGTTCGTTGTGGAACGCAGGGGAGACAAAAGCAGATTCTTCGACTCACCACCCCCAAACTGAAAGACGTTTGGGGCCCCGTTCGCTCAGAATGATAGCCTTTGTTTTGTTATGGACTTTCTCAGAATGACGGCATTTGTTTTGTTATGGACTTTAGAGACAAGACACTACTTACGCAGTCTAACGATTGGAGCAACATGAAACGGCTTCTTCTCTCCCTCTTGCTAGTTTTTGCAGCCTCGCGATGTGTGGCAGCCACGCCGGTTGCCTTGTTTTACCTGACCAGTGGACCCGACTCTATCCGCTCATTCCTGGCCCATTCCACGCAGATCGATCTGCTGGTGCCGACCTGGTACCAGGTGGACGAAAATGGCCTGGTCACAGGTGCTCCCGATCCGACGGTGTTAAAACGGGCCAATGAAGATAAAGTGCCCGTGATGCCCATCCTCGCCATGTTCAACAAAAAGGGATTTCACAGTCTGTCCGTGAATTCCGCTGCACAGGCGCTGATGAACGAGGCGATGATCCGCGAATGCAAGGCGCACGGATACACTGGGTTTCAATTTGACCTGGAGAATGTTGACTGGCTTGACCGCGACCGTCTTACTGCCCTTGTGAAAGTCTCGGCAGAGGCGTTGCATACAGCCGGTCTGCAGTTGAGCATCGCCACAGTGCCCAACGCTCCCGGCTACCCGGGCCAGGGCGGCTTCGCCAAATGGATCTACACCGACTGGCGCGGCGCTTATGACATTGGTGAGATTGCCAAGTACGTCGATCTGGTTTGCCTCATGACTTACGACCAGAACACTCGTTGGACCATGCCCGGACCGGTTGCGGGATGGGAGTGGACTGTCGAGAATCTTAACTACGCGTTGAAAACCGTGCCGAAAGAAAAGCTTTCGCTCGGCATTCCCGTGTATGGGTATCACTGGTATGCCGGCGCGCCTACAAAGGATGCGGCGACCGGTGAGGACAAGCCCAACCCTACCGCAGACTATATCGGCACCCTCAATGCGCTGCAATTGGCAACCGCTTACAACGGCAAGATTCAATGGGATGAAGCCGATCATAGTGCCTATTTCTGGTTCTACCGCGACCAGATGCGCGAGTGGATCTTCTTCACCGATCTGCGCACGTTCAAGGATCGATACGAGTTAGTGCAGAAAAATGGATTGCAGGGATTCTGCTCCTGGGTTCTGGGTGAAGAAGACCCCGAAATCTGGAAGTTCCTGCCGCGACATCAATGAACTTCTTAGAGCGTGTTTCATAAGTGGCCTTAAGCACCGGGCTTCATCGCGCAGGGGTTAAAGCCCACACCTTTACCAGCCATTTCCGGCACGACTAAAGTCGTGCCCTGACACAATGCAAGTTTATGAAACAAGATCTTGAACCTGAGGTGACGAAGGAACTATCGATGAAATTGTTGCGCAACAAATCCGTCTTTCCTTGGGTGGGACTTCTTCTGCTGGCCTCGTTTGCCTGCGCGCAGAATTTCTCTGACGTCAGACCTTCGGCGCAACAAACCGCATGGCAGGATCTTGAATTCGGCGTCATTCTCCATTTTTCAACGAACACTTTCCTTGACCGCGAGTGGGGCGACGGCACCGCGGACCCAGGCGTCTTCAATCCAACTGCCTTCGATCCCGACCAGTGGATGAAGGCCATTCGCGACTCCGGCGCAAAATACGTTGTGCTGGTTGCGAAGCACCATGACGGCTTTTGTCTTTGGCCTACGGAGCAGACCGCTTATAGCATCAAGTCGAGCCCATGGAAGAACGGCAAGGGCGATGTGGTCGGCGACGTGGCACGGGCAGCGCGTAAATACGGACTGAAATTCGGAGTGTATCTTTCTCCATGGGATCGGCACGAACTCAAATACAAAGATTCCCCCGCCTATGACGATTACTATCAGGCTGAGTTAACCGAGTTAGCCTCGAATTATGGCGACCTGGTCGAATTCTGGCTCGACGGAGCGGGCAGCGGTGGGCACGTCTATAACTTCCCGAAGATTATTGAGACGCTGCGCACGTATCAACCCAACACGATCGTCTTCGCTGACACTGGGCTTTTTGAATATGGTGACGCCCGCTGGGTGGGTACGGAAAGCGGCCGGGTTCCTTACGAGAACTGGAACGTGATCGACAGGCACGGATACCTGCGCTGGCGTCCGGTCGAGGCCGACACTCCACTGCGGAACGAACATTGGTTCTGGCATCCCAACGATGAGGCATCGCTGAAAAGCCTGAACGAATTGCTTACGACTTACGACGAAACGGTGGGTCGTGGCGCGCAGTTGATGCTGGGCCTGGCTCCCGATCGTCGCGGGTTGTTGCCTGACAACGATGTTGCGCGCCTTGAGGAATTCGGAGCGGCATTGCGCGCGCGCTATGGCAACAATCTTGCACTTGGGCATGCGCCTGTCTCCTCTGAAGTTGCGGCGGCGTTGGACGGCAGCCCGGACACTTTCTGGAGTGCTCCCGCGGGATCGCATCATTCCATGTTTGAAGTCAGCTTCCCATCGCCTATCACTTTTAACCGCGCGCTGACCATGGAATGGCTTAACGACGGCCAGCGCATTCAGAACTACTCTATTGACATTTGGACCGGCAACGCATGGAAGGCTGTCGCGTCTGCCGAAGCCATCGGCCACAAGAAGATCGACAGCTTCCCTGCTGTTACCGCGGCGCGAATCCGCCTCAACATTCTTTCCAGCACGGATGCCGCGGCCATCCGCGAATTCCAACTCTACAATGTCGATGAAACGGGACATCGATAATGCTGCTTCGTCACTCGATGCCCAGCACCTTCACGATCACGCGTTTTCTTCGCTGGCCATCGAACTCCGCGTAGAAGACCCGCTGCCATGTGCCCAGATCCAGCTTCCCATTTGTGACCGGCAGCGTAGTTTCGTGGTGCAGCAGCAACGATTTCAGATGCGCATCCCCGTTGTCTTCGCCGGTGTGATGATGCTTGTAGTCAGGCCGGGCTGGCGCCAGTTCTTCCAGCCACTTGCCGATATCCTCGATCAGGCCGCTCTCCAAGTCGTTTACGTAAACAGCCGCGGTAATGTGCATCGGCGAAACAAAACAAAGTCCGTCCTTAACTCCGCTCCGCCGCACAATTTTCTCTACCTCATCGGTAATGTGCACCATCTCTCGGCGCTTCCGGGTTTCAAAAACCATGTACTCCGTATGACTCTTCATTCCAACACTCTGCAATTTTGTCCTCCTCTCCCGACAGCAATCCTCAACAAAACGCGCCGGGCTTTCCATATGCTAGAACCAGCTATATCCTAAAACCAGCCGTGACCGATTCCCATACTGCCGACTCTCTAGCCCAGCACGGACTGGATCTGCTCGTTGCTGGTTTTCCTGCGGAATCAGCGGAGGCATTCAGGGCCGCCATCGCTGCCGACCCCTCGCATGTGGAGGCGCATCACGGTCTGATTCGCGCACTCCGCGATGCGGGCCAACTCAACCGATCGGTTGCCGCGGCGATGGCACTTACGACACTCACTCCGAACGATCCGCTGGCCCACACGGCGCTTTCCATCGCCTTGCAACACGTGGGCCACATACCGCAGGCTGAAGCTGCTGCTGCTCGAGCGCGCATCCTGGAGTGGAAGCTCCAACTCCAATCGCCGCCCGGTCAGGATTCCCTGCCGTGAAAGCAAAACCCACGGAGCCTGAGCGCCTGCGCCGGATGCTTGATTTGCTCGCCAAGGCGTACGGGCCGCAGCACTGGTGGCCGGCTGAAACCCGCTTTGAAGTCGTCCTCGGCGCGTATCTTACGCAGAACACCTCGTGGAAATCCGTTGAGCGGTCTCTGGCCAACCTTCGAGCGGCTGGCATGCTCAGCCTCGAAGGACTTCGCTCCATCGCCGTTGAGGAGTTACAGAAGCTCATTCGTCCCAGCGGTTTTCATAGCCGGAAGGGGCCCGCGCTCAAGGCATTTGTCGACATGATCGACAATGAGTTTGCGGGCTCGCTCGATCTGCTCGCAACTGCTCCGACCGCAACGCTTCGGCTACGGCTGCTTGCTCTTCCCGGCGTAGGTCCTGAAACCGCGGACGCTATCCTGCTCTATGCTCTCAACCATCCCATCCCGGTGGCGGACGAGTATCTTCGACGGATTGCCATTCGCCATGGACTTATCGTGCCTGTACCCGGCCGCAAGGGTTACGAATCTCTCATCGAACTTACGCGAAAAGCATTCGCTTCCGATCTTGCCGCCGATCACTCCCGGTTGTTCAATGAGATGCATGCGCTGACGGTTGCCGTCGGCAAGGCTCATTGCGGAAGAACGCCGGATTGTGCTCATTGCCCATTGGCGAGCGATCTTCGGTTCACGACGAGCGCGGCCACCGGGCACTCCAAGCGGAAGTGAGCTCAGTATCCAGCGGATTTTGACTGGATAATTCATGAGAAATATCTAATCCAATATCTTCAAAACCCACCCGGGAATTGCTCCAATCCAGCCGAAGAACCAGTTGAAGCGCGGGCAGGTCTGGTGTGTTTCCGGCAAGCGCACCGGGCAACGCCAATTGCGCCACTAGCAGGTTCTTTCTGGTTACGGAGTTCGTCATGGGGATCTCAATAAAGGAAAGCGAAGTGGGGAACCTGCTAGTCCTTGAGGGGACCATCGATATTGGCTGCGCTGCGGAGTTGAAGGCGGTCTTGCTTGAGGCACTCGGCTCCGGCGGAGAAATACGCGTGATTCTCGGCGCGGTTGCGTACATGGACGTGACTGCTTCCCAGTTGCTTTGGGCAGCCGAGTTGCAGGCGCAACGGTCTGGTGTGGTATTTCAAATCTCCGGTCCTTTGCCGGAGATTGTTTCTACCCTTCTCACCGAGGCGGGCTTTCCATCGCTTCCTATTTCATTGAGCGCGGAATGAGTATACGGGGTGCAAGGGTGACAATCGCAGGGACCGCCGACCAGTTCAAGCAAAGCTTCAGAGAAGAGGCGCGCGAGATTCTCGTGGACCTGGAGTCTGCATTGCTGGAACTGAACGAGAACCGGGGCGACCAGGAACTTGTGGGCCGTGTGTTTCGCGCCCTGCATACCATTAAGGGCTCCGGCTCGATGTTCGGCTTTGAAGACCTGGCCACGTTTACGCACAACCTGGAGAACGCTTTCGACGAGGTTCGCAACGGACGCCTTCAGGTGGGCGCGGAGTTGATCGATCTCACGCTGTCGGCGCTCGATCAGATTCGGACCATGATCGAGGAACGCGAAGGCGCCGCGGAGGGCGAAGCCTGTGCGGCGATTCTTGCCAAGGTCCGCAAGCTGACCGGAGTTGCCGAGCACCGCCCGTCCGCATCGAAGGTCTCGAAAGTGCTGGCCGCATCCGTTGGCGGCAGGGTCAGACAATGGATCATCCACTTTGCGCCGGGGCCCGAACTGCTGCTCAACGGCGCCAATCCGCTTTTGCTTTTCGCCGAGTTGCGGGAGTTGGGAGGCCTCTCGGTCAAGGCTTCGATGGAGATGATTCCTTCCTTGGCGGAACTCGATCCGGAGCGCTGCTATGTCTCCTGGGAGATGGTGCTGGCAACAACTGCAGATCGGGAAGCGATCCGCGATGTGTTCATCTTTGTCGAAGACAGTTGCCAACTTGCGATTGAGCCGGCCTCAAGTAGCGATGGCGAGGATGGGCAATCGCGGGACGCGGTGGCCAGGGGGCTTGAAGAAAGCCGCGCCACAAGCAGTGGACGCCGCACCTACGACAAGCCGGACAACGCCAGCAGTATTCGTGTTCCCGCCGCCAAGCTCGACCAGTTCGTCGACATGGTGGGTGAGTTGGTCACAATACAAGCGCGACTGGCAGAGCTCTCCGCGCGGCGAGACGATCCTGAAATTGCCGAAGTGTCGGAAGAGATCGAGCGGCTCACTTCGGCGTTGCGCGAGAACTCGATGAATATCCGCATGATGCCCATCCGGGGAACGTTCGAGAAATTCCGCCGCCTGGTTCATGACCTAGCGCGCGACCTGGGCAAAAATGTCGAACTCACCATGGACGGCGCTGACACGGAGTTGGACAAGACCGTCATCGATCAGCTGGGCGACCCGCTCATGCACCTGATTCGCAACAGCATGGATCACGGCATCGAGTCGAAGGAGTTGCGCCTGGAGCAGGGCAAGCGTGCGACTGCGGCCATTCATCTTTCCGCGCGCCATTCGGGAGCGAGTGTGCTGATCGCCGTCTCGGACGATGGCGGCGGCATCGACGCCGAGGCAGTGCGCAACCGCGCGATCGAGCGAGGGCTGGTATCGCCTGAGGCTCAACTTACTGAAGCAGAGACCTTCGCGCTCTTGTTTCAGCCGGGATTCTCGACAGCGAAACAGGTTACGGACGTTTCCGGCCGCGGCGTCGGCATGGACGTTGTTCGTCAGCGCGTGGAGAGTCTGCGCGGCACCATAGATGTAGTCAGCAAATCGGGCTCGGGCACCAGCGTCACGTTGCGGCTGCCATTGACGCTGGCGATTATTGACGGGTTGCTGGTGAGTGTAGGGGATGCATGTTTCGTTCTTCCCCTGGCGAGCACGCTTGAATGCATCGAGCTGACCAAGGCGGATATCGAGCGAGCGAGCGGAAAGCATGTGGCCAACGTGCGTGGAGCGATTGTTCCCTACATCCGCCTGCGCGAGCACTTCAACGTCAACAGCACGAGACCGGACCTTGAACAGATCATGGTGGTGGAAACCGGAGAAGGCCCGTTTGGCTTTGTTGTCGATCAGGTTCTGGGCGATTGCCAGACTGTGATAAAGAGCCTCGGACGCGTTTACCGCCATGTGCAGGCAGTCTCCGGCGCAACCATTCTTGGCGACGGCCGCGTGGCACTGATTCTCGATCCTGAGCGGCTGGTGCAGGACGCGTTGCGGGCACAGTCGCAATCCCAAGTGGCCCGGACGTCTCCCCACGGAGTGCGGAACGGAGGAACAGCCGTCCCAAAAGCGTCTCTGCACTGATCGCGGTCCAGAATCGTCGGTGCTGGGCACCAATTCCAGCTCCTGTCCATAACAAGTCAACCAGCTGAGTCGCGCGCTCCTCGCGGTCCGGTCCAAATGCCAGGGAATGAACAAGGGTCTGGGCCCATCGGTTTGGGAGAGCAAGAATTCAAGCGAGAAAGAGGGACGGAATTCATGTCGACGACATTGGTAAGTGAAGGCCGGAAGCGCAATGGCGCCGGCGGAAACGGTCAAGGCACCTTGGTCAGGGAAAACGGAAAACCGCAAGCGCAAAAGGACGATTCGCAGCTTGTTCTCGACGAGATCATGCGGCTGGTAGATGCTTCGAAGGAAGGACAACTGTCCGAGCGAGGAAAGGCGACCTTGTTCAATGGCGCGCACCGCGAAATGATTCAGGGGATTAACGAAATGCTCGACGCAATTCTATTGCCCATCGGTGAAGGCAATCGAATCCTTGCGCAAATCTCAAGCGGTAAGATCGACGAGTTGATCACGCAGACGTATAAGGGCGACCACGAAAAGATGAAGGTCGCGGTGAATAATGTTGCCGTCGTTACGCAGGGCCTGCAGAAGGAAATGGCACGGCTAACCGAGGCATCCAAAGATGGACAACTCTCCGAACGGGGCAAGCCGGAGCAGTTCCAGGGCGCCTACGCCGAGATTGTTCGCGGCGTGAATACAATGCTGGATGCAATTCTGCTGCCCATCGGCGAAGGCAATCGCATTCTCGCCCAGGTTTCCAACGGCAAGATCGACGAACTGATTTCCCAGACGTACAAGGGAGATCACGAAAAGATGAAACAGGCGATCAACAGTGTCGCCCTGGTCTTGCAAGGGCTGCAGAAGGAACTGGCACGCCTGATCGAAGCGTCCAAAGAGGGTCAGCTCTCCGACCGCGGCAAGCCGGAGCAGTTCCAGGGCGCATACGCGGAGATTGTGCGCGGCGTGAATACCATGCTCGACGCGATTCTTCTTCCCATCGGAGAAGGCAATCGAATTCTGGCTCAGGTTTCCGTGGGAAAGATCGACGAACTTATCTCCCACACTTATAAAGGCGACCACGAGAAGATGAAGCAGGCGATCAACAATGTTGCCCTGGTCCTGCAGGGGCTGCAAGAGGAACTGGCGCGCTTGACTCAGGCTTCCAAGGACGGCTTACTCGCCGAACGCGGAAAGCAGGACCAATTCAAAGGCGCGTATGCGGAGATCGTTCGCGGTGTGAACGCGATTCTGGACGCCGTGATCGGGCCGCTGAATTTCTCCGCCAACTATGTGGACCGCATCAGCAAGGGCGACAACCCGCCGCAGATCACAGACACGTACAATGGCGATTTCAACCTGATCAAGAACAACCTCAATACGCTGATTGTGGCCATGAATGAGATCACCACTGCTGCGGAAGAGATCTCCAATGGCAACCTCACCGTGGATATTCGCGAGCGCTCGCCACAGGACAAGCTGATGCAAGCGCTTGCGTCGATGGTCAGCGGCCTGACGCGGACGGTCTCCGACATTCGCTCGATTGCCGGCGAAGTGTCGGCTGCCAGCCAGTCGATATCGACGGCATCGATCCAGGTATCGAAGGGGGCTAGCGCACAGGCGGCGGCGGCTGAAGAAGCGTCGTCTTCGATGGAAGAGATGGTCTCCAACATCAAGCAGAACGCCGACAATGCCCAGCAGACCGACAAGATCGCCAACAAGTCGGCCAAGGATGCGCAGGAAAGCGGAAAGAGCGTACTCGAAGCAGTGGCAGCCATGAAGGAGATTGCGAACAAGATCTCCATCATTGAGGAGATTGCTCGACAGACCAACCTGCTGGCTTTGAACGCAGCCATTGAAGCGGCGCGCGCCGGCGAACATGGCAAGGGGTTTGCCGTGGTTGCCGCCGAAGTTCGTAAACTTGCCGAGCGCAGCCAGAAGGCGGCCGGTGAGATCAACCAGCTTTCCGCGAATACATTGAAAGTTTCTGAAAAATCGGGAGAGATGCTCGACAAACTGGTGCCCGATATCCAACGGACTGCGGAACTGGTGCAGGAAATATCCGCTGCCAGCAAGGAGCAGGACACCGGCGCCGAGCAGATCAACAAGGCTCTGCAGCAGCTGGAGCAGGTTATTCAGCAGAATGCATCCGCGTCGGAAGAGATGGCTTCGACGACCGAAGAGCTGACGGGACAGTCCGATCAGCTGGTCAGTGCCCTGGCCTTCTTTCATACGGGCGACGAAGAGGGGGGCAGGCAACGCAGACCTGCAAGCGTAAAGCCCGGCAAGCCATCGCCAGCCGTGACTTCCAGAACTGCCAAGCCCAATGGCCACGGCGTCTCCGCCGCTTCCAGGCCGCAGACCAGGGGCGGTGTCAGCCTGCGGCTCAGCGACAAGCACGACGATCTCGATGGCGAGTTCGAACGGTACTAAAGCGGCCGGGCGCGGGCCGCTCAGCGGTTCGCGCCTCAGTCTTCAGAATCAGAAAGGAGTTCACGTATGAGTGTTAACGAGATTACGGAGACACGGCAGTATCTTACCTTCAAACTCGGCAATGAGACATTCGCAACCGACGTGGCCAAGGTAAGAGAAGTGCTCGATCTCACCACCATCACATCCATCCCTCGAACCCCGGATTTCATGGCCGGAGTCATCAACCTGCGTGGCAGCGTCGTCCCGGTGGTCGATCTGCGGCTTTGCTTTGAAATGTCGAAGACAGAGAGCACGCGCAACACATGCATCGTCGTCGTCGAGGTCCTGCTCGAAAACGAATCGACCATTATCGGCGCACTCGCCGATTCGGTCGAAGAAGTAATCGATCTGGAACCCGATCAGATTCAACCTGCGCCGCGCATTGGCACCCAGATCCGTACGGACTTTATCAAGGGGATGGGGAGACGCGATACGCAGTTCATCATGATCCTGGACATCGATCGCGTCTTCTCCGCCGAGGAGTTGGCCGTGGTTCGCGCCGAGGTCCCGGCAAAACAGTTGATGGAAGTTGCAGCCTGAAGGAGGGAATGGGGCGGGAAAAGCCCGCTCCATTCACACGATGAGTGCACACGATGAAACCATGTCGACACGCGATTATACCCGGGTCTGCGATCTGATTTACCGAGAGGCGGGGATTCATCTCGGCTCGGGAAAAAAGACCATGCTTGAGTCGCGCATCAAGCGCCGCCTGAAAACTCTCAACGTAGCTTCTTATAGCCAATACTGCGACTTTCTGTTCGGACGCCAGGGCCTGAAGGACGAAATCCTGCACTTGATTGACGTGGTAACCACCAACAAGACAGACTTTTTTCGCGAACCAAAGCATTTCGACTTCCTGACAGAAAAGGCGCTTCCCGACCTGACCGCGCGCAATCGCACAGCAAGGCCGCTGGTGATCTGGAGCGCAGGTTGTTCCAGCGGCGAGGAGCCGTACACGCTGGCTATCGTGCTAAGCGAATACGCGCAAACGCATCCAGGCTTCCGATTCAGAATTCTGGCTACCGATATTTCGACGTTGGTTTTGGCAAAAGCCGATCGCGGAGTCTACACGAGCGATGTAGTGGCTCCCGTCCCTGCGGCGCTCAAGCGAAAGTACTTTTTGCGCAGCCGCGATCCTGGCGCGAACCAAGTGCGTGTGGTCCCGGAGTTGCGTCGCCTGATCGAGTTTCGCCGCCTGAACTTCATGGACGCCGATTATGGTGTGACGGAGAAGGTTGACGCCATCTTCTGCCGCAACGTGATCATCTACTTTGACCGGCCGACGCAGGAGCGCATCCTCGCGAATCTCGCGGGCTGCCTGATTCGAGACGGATACATGTTTGTAGGGCACGCCGAGGCCTTGCACGATATGAATCTCCCGCTCGTGCCGGTGGCTCCGGCACTCTATAGGAGAGTCGATGCGCATTCCTGACGCGGCGGTGCCGGAGATCTACGTGCAGCCGGGCGAATCGCACCTGGTTGCCGAGCCGTCGATCCTGCGCACCGTGCTCGGCTCCTGTGTCGGCATCGCGTTTCGGATTCCGCGGCTTGGCGTGGCCGCGCTCTGTCATCCCATGCTGCCCAATTACCCGCTCCAGCCTCTTGCAGATCGGAGCCTCGCCGCAGGCCGCCGTTATGTGGATTTCGCCATTCGCGATCTGGTCCGTCAGTTCGATTCTCTTGGCGCAAGCAGGGCGGAGATCGAAGTGAAGCTTTTTGGCGGCGGCGACGTGCTCCTGGTGACGAACCCGGCATCGCGGCCGACGGTTGGCAGTCTAAACTGCCGGTCGGCGCTCAAGGTGCTTCGCGACGAAGGCCTCGAAGTCATAGCGTCCAGCCTGGGAGGCTCGTGCGGCCTCAACCTCCAATTCAATAGCTTCACCGGCGAGGTTCGGCTCAAGCGGCTGAGTGTAGCGGGCACCCCTTGTTTCGTTGAACGATCTGTGGGCCGGCAACCGTACCGCGCCGGGCTCGCAGAAGAGGAACAGTAGAGAGGCGGCAACCGTGGCAATTCCCAAGATTCGCGTACTTATCGTGGACGATTCCGCTGTGGTGCGTCAGACTTTGCGCGACGTGCTCTCCTCTGACCCGGAGATCGAGGTCATCGCGACCGCTGGAGATCCGTTCGTCGCGGCCGAACGCATCAGCGAGCAAGTCCCGGACGTGATTACGCTCGATATCGAGATGCCGCGTATGGACGGGCTTACTTTCCTGAAGAAGCTAATGAGCCAGCACCCCATTCCGGTTGTCATTTGTTCCAGCCTTGCGGAGGAAGGAGCGCAAAGCACTTTCAAAGCTTTTGAATACGGCGCTGTTGAAATCATTACCAAGCCGCGACTGGGAACCAAGCAGTTTATCGAGGACTCCCGCATTGTTTTATGTGAAGCCGTCAAGGCAGCGGCCGCCTCCAAACTGCGGGTCCTTCGCCCCAGTCATACGGTTGAGCCCAAGCTTACGGCCGACGCAATTCTCTCCCCGGCTACTCACGCGATGGCCGAGACAACTGAGAAAGTGGTCGTCATCGGCGCATCCACGGGAGGGACCGAGGCACTGAAGACTCTACTCGAGACGCTTCCCGCCGATACGCCGGGCATCATCATAGTGCAACACATGCCTGAGCTCTTTACCCGCGCATTTGCCAACCGGCTTGACGGCCTGTGCAACATCACCGTGAAAGAAGCCGAGTCGAATGACACCGTTCTGCGCGGACGCGCTTTGATCGCGCCGGGCAATCATCATCTTCTGCTGAAGCGCAGCGGAGCGCGTTACTACGTTGAAATAAAGGAGGGTCCCCTGGTCTGCCGCCATCGCCCCTCGGTCGATGTTCTGTTCCGTTCCGCGGCACGTTATGCCGGCCGGAATGTTGTCGGCGTAATCCTGACCGGAATGGGCGACGACGGTGCGCGCGGCATGCTGGAAATGAAGCAGGCCGGCGCCATCACCATCGCGCAAGACGAGGCCACCTGCATCGTTTTCGGCATGCCCAAGGAAGCGATCAAGCTGAACGGCGTCGACAAAATCCTGCCGTTGCAATCCATAGCCGGAGCAATTCTTACATGCGCGCGCTGACATCTCCCGTGCAGGTCTGCCTGCATGCGGGACCGAGCTCCGCCTCAACCTCCGGGCAATTCTGCCGATGAACGGACTGTGCGTCTCTCACAATTGCATCTGGTAGACGGACTGCAGGCTGCGCGCCAACAAACACCAGAGGAGTTTCGATGGCCATGACCATCCTCGTAGTTGATGACTCAGTCACCATGGTGCTGAGCCTCAAGACCGCCCTTACGATGAACGGCTTTCAGGTTGAAACGGCCCACCACGGACAGGCGGCGCTTGATAAATTGCAGTCCGGCCTCAAGCCCAACCTTATCCTCACTGACATCAACATGCCGGTCATGGGGGGCATGGAGCTTATCGGCAAAGTTCGTGCTTTACCCGGCTTTCGCTTCATTCCCATCCTCACGCTGACCACGGAAAGCGAAGGGTCCAAGCGGGATGAAGGAAAGCGTTTAGGGGCCACCGGCTGGCTGGTCAAACCGGTTGCCGGGGACGACTTGGTGAGAGTCATCAAGAAAGTCCTGCCGGGAGCCTGAAATCTTCTTTCGTCGTCGCTTGAATATCCATCCAATGCGATTGGATTCCCGCTCTTCGCGGCGTCGCTCGCTCATTTTGTATTTACCCCTTGACAAACTCCCGTCTTGATCGATACGGTTAGTTCGGTATTCGAACAAAATACCGCACGTTCTCAAATTCCGGTCTGTTGCCGCCCGCTTCAAGCTCCAGGCGCCATCGTCACGCTCCATCTATTCCGCACGATCCTGCAAGGCGAAAGGAGCCCCATGAAAGGCTGCTCGAGACGAAGTTTTCTTACTGGAGCGGCCATCGCCGCCGCAACCCCATTAGCGCATCCCTTGATCGGCCGTTCCCAGGCCGCCAACTCCCCCTTTCGCGTATCCGTAATCAACGACGAAATCTCCCCCGATTTTGATCACGTTTGCTATGTCGTCTCACACGACTTTGGTCTCGGCTGGATCGAGCTTCGATCGATGTGGGGAAATAACACCATGGACTTGAGCGACGATCAGATCGCCGAATCCAGGAAGATTCTCGCGAAATACAACCTGCAGGTCACGGACATAGCGAGCCCGCTCTTCAAAACCGACTGGCCCGGCGCACCCCGCTCTCCCTACGGTTCGAAAGGCGACATGCATGGAGCGGTCGAAGTCGCGTTCAAACACCAGGATGAACTGCTGGAGCGTTCCATTTCCCTCGCCAAGCAGTTCAGCACAGGCAAAGTCCGGTGCTTCGACTTCTGGCGGCTTGACGATGTTTCTCCCTACCGTGGCGCGATCGACGAGAAGCTGCGCTCGGCCGCCGAAGTCGCGGGGAAACAAGGCATTCTCCTCGTTCTGGAGAATGAGTTTGAGTGCAACACGGCCACCGGCCGCGAAGCATCAAGAACCCTCAACGCCATCCAGTCTCCCCACCTGGCACTGAACTGGGACCCGGCCAACGCCGTGATGCGCGGCGAACTCGATGCATTCCCTGCTGCATGGGACACGCTGCCCAAGGACCGCATCCACCATTGCCACGTCAAAAACGCAAACAAGCCCACGGCGAGTGACGGCAAAGTCGAATGGGCGCCCGTCGGCACAGGGTTCATCGATTGGACGGCGCAGTTTCGCGCCCTCCGCAAAATCGGCTACCACGAAGCCGTGAGCCTTGAAACTCATTGGCACGGCGCTGGAACAGCTGAGGAATCGACGCGCATCAGTTGGTCCGGCATGGAAAAAGCGCTCAAGGATTCCGGCGCTCTTTAGGCAGTCACAAATACGACGCCAGAGTTTCAAGCAAAATCGAACGACGCGAAACATTCATTGGCTTCATGGAGAAATGCAATGGTCACACGACGTGAATTCCTCGACACTCTCGCAGTAGGCGCGGCAGGTCTGGCAATCGGATCAACCGCGAAGAGCTATGGTCAGATTCTCGGCTCCAACGATCGTCTCAACTTCGCTGTCATCGGTTTGAATGGTCGTGCTTACGCGCATCTATCTTCGCTCAAAGCTAATAAGAGTGCTGCGCGAATTTCCCATGTGTGCGATGTGGACGCAAATATTCTGAAGAAATTCGCTTCCGAAACCGAGCGCGAAATGGGCGAAGCACCGTCCACCGACAAGGATTTTCGCTCAATCCTCCAACTTAAAGAGATCGATGCCATCACCATCGCTACACCGGATCATTGGCATGCTCCAATGGCCATTGCCGGTTTGCAGGCGGGCAAGCATGTATATGTCGAAAAGCCCTGCAGCCACAATCCGGCTGAGGGCGAGTTGCTTGTCGAGGCACAGAAGAAATATGGCAAGCAAGTTCAGATGGGCACGCAACAACGCTCCTCTCCGCACACCATCGAGGTGGTCGATAAAATCGGCAGTGGCCTCATCGGCCGTGCATACTACGCCAAAGCCTGGTACAGCAATATCCGCAAATCCATCGGCGTCGGCAAAGAAGTTCCGGTCCCGGCGCAGATCGATTGGGACCTTTGGCAAGGCCCTGTGCCGCGCCGTCCCTATAAAGACAACGTGCAACCGTATAACTGGCATTGGTTCAAAATTTATGGCACGGGCGAGACGCTCAACAACGGCACACATGAAGTTGATGTATGTCGCTGGATCCTCGGCGTCGACTATCCGGGTCGTGTCTCGTCTTCGGGGGGACGTTATCACTTCAAAGATGATTGGCAGTTTTACGACACGCTTTTGACTAACTTCGAATACGAAGACAAAGTCATCGACTGGGAAGGAAAATGCTGCCAGGGGATGAAGTTCTACGGACGTGATCGCGGCTCCTGCATCATGGGAACCACAGGCTCAGTAATCGTCGATCGGGGCGGCTACGAAGTGTACGATCTCAAGGGGAACCGGACCTCCGAGGTCAAAGCCGGCAAGGCAGCCGACTCGTCTGACACGCTCGGTCGTGACTCCATGACCGATCTTCACTTCGCCAACTTTATCGCCGCGATTCGCAAGGGCGACAAGCTGAATGCGCCTGTTTCCGTCGGCAATGTTGCGGTCACCATGCTTCAACTTTCAAACGTTTCCTGGGAGGTGAACCGCACACTTGCCCTGGACACAGCGGACGGAAAGATTCTCAACGACCCCGCGGCAATGAAGATGTGGGGGCGTGAGTACGAGCACGGCTGGGCTCCACACTTATAGCGTCGAGTCAGCAAGACCATGAGCTCTAATCGACACACAACCACCGTCCGGAGTAACTGAGGAGTCTCCCGTTTTATGAAACAGGCCCATTCGACGCAAGTTCTGTCCAGGCGTAGCTTTGTGCAATCCGGCGCACTCATCGTGGCCGCTTGTGCGGCACCTAGCGCGATTCCCGCTTTCGCCGACCCTGCATTCGCCGATCCCTCGCAGGCCACCGGCAAGCCTTCGCCCGTTCATCTCGGCCTGGCGAGTTATACCTTTCGTAACTTCATGCGCGTCCAGATGATCGGCTTCATGAAGCAACTCAATGTTACGGCGCTGAACTGCAAGGACACGAAGGATCATCTTCCCATGGATGCAGTGGAAGAAGCGAAGGCCGTGACTGACTACGCAGCCGCCGGCATCTCGCTGCATGCAGCCGGAGCCATCTATTTCCCCAAAGACGAAGATGCCGATATTCGCGCCAAGTTCGACTATTGCAAGCGTGCCGGCATCTCAGTCATCGTCGCCGGGGACCCGACACCCGAGACCCTTCCGCGCGTGGAGAAGTTCGTGAAGGAATATGACATCCGCATTGCGATCCACAATCACGGACCAGAAGACAAGGTCTGGCCTTCGCCGCTGGATGTACTGAAACTCGTAAAGAATCTCGATCCACGCATCGGCTGCTGCATCGATGTCGGCCACACGGTCCGCGCCGGCACCGATGTTGTTGAGGCCATCCACGAGATTGGCCCGCGGCTTTTCAATATGCACATGAAGGATCTTGCAGATTTTCACAGCAAGGAGAGCCAAGTAGCGGTCGGCCAGGGGATAATGCCTATTCGCGAAATCTTCGAAGCTCTCATCAAGACAAACTACAAAGGCTTTGTCGACCTCGAATACGAGATTCATGGCGACGATCCCATGCCCGGCGTCATCGAGTCCTTCGCTTACATGCGCGGTATCCTCGCAGGCATGGGTTTCCGAGGGTAGGCACTGAAATAGAGAGCGAGAGTTAGTGCCATGTTAGTTCACCAAGACCGATTATTTCCCGCCGAACCTGGCGCCTGTAGTATTGCCCGGAAACTTTATGCAAGCGTCAAGGGATTGCCGATCGTCAGTCCTCATGGCCATACGCAGGCCGGATGGTTCGCGAAGAATGAGCCATTTCCCGATCCTGCCAAGCTCTTTGTACAACCCGACCACTACGTCTACCGCATGCTTTACAGCCAGGGAGTTTCACTGGAAGATCTCGAGATCGGACGTCCCGAATTAACAAACCCGCGCAAAGTCTGGAATATCTTTGCCAGTCATTACTACCTCTTTCGGGGGACCCCAACGCGTATCTGGCTCGACTTCGCGTTTCATGAGCTTTTTGGCCTAACTAAGCGCCTTTCCGAATCCACAGCAGACCTTTATTACGACACTATCTCCGAGAAACTTCGCACACCGGAGTTTCTTCCCCGCGCCCTTTACGAGCGATTCAATATTGAAACTCTCGCCACAACCGATTCTCCTCTCGATTCCCTAAGCGATCATCAAGCAATACAGGATTCGAACTGGAAGGCGCGCATTATTCCAACCTTTCGTCCTGACTCCGTTGTCGATCCGGAGTTTGCGGGATTTGCCGCTAACATTGCTGAACTCGGCAATCACACGGCCGAAGACACTGCTAGCTGGTCCGGCTATCTCAGTGCACTTCGCATCGCCCGTTCTCGCTTCCGCTTGTTAGGATGCACGGCCACGGATCACGGTCATCCAACGCCGCAAACCGCCGACTTATCCACGCATGACGCGGAAGAACTCTTCCGCCAGGTGCTTACCGGCACTGCCGATGCACGAAAGCAGGAACTCTTCCGCGCGCAGATGCTCACCGAAATGGCGAGAATGAGTCTTGAAGACGGCCTGGTTATGCAGATTCACCCGGGCAGTGTTCGGAACCATAATCGCAAAGTGTATGAGCAATACGGCCGCGATACCGGCGCTGACATCCCCAGACCGACAAACTACGTCGATGCCTTGCGACCGTTACTCGACCGCTTTGGAAACGAGCCAACTCTAACTATTATCCTGTTCACCCTGGATGAGTCGACTTATAGCCGTGAGTTAGCGCCATTGGCCGGCCATTATCCAGCCCTGCGCCTTGGGCCGCCCTGGTGGTTTAACGATAGCCCCGAGGGCATGTTACGTTTTCGCGAGCAAGCCACGGAGACCGCAGGCTTTTATAACACCGTTGGATTTAATGACGATACGCGGGCATTCCTCTCCATTCCTGCGCGGCACGATGTTGCCCGTCGTATGGACTGCGCGTTTCTCGCACAACTCGTCACCGAACACCGCCTCGCTGAAGACGAAGCCTTCGAAGTAGCAAAGGACTTGACTTACAATCTCGTAAAGAAGGCTTATCATTTGTAAGGGGAGCAACAACAATGGCCACTAGCATTATCCCCGGGAAGCTCGACGATGAAGAGTTATCCCCCGGCGCGCGCCTTGGACGTGTGCGCTGGACGATCTGCGCCATGCTCTTTGTAGCGACTTCAATCAATTACATGGATCGCCAGGTCATCTCTATCCTCAAGCCGACTTTGGCGCAGAGCATTGGTATGAGCGAAATTGGCTATAGCCACGTAGTTCAGGCCTTTCAGATTGCTTACGCAATTGGTCTTCTGGCAGCCGGACGTTTTGTGGACAAGGTCGGAACCCGGATCGGCTACATAGTTATCATGGCCGTCTGGAGCCTCTCGGCAATGGGACACGCACTGGCCTCCACTGTGTTTGAGTTCGGTGTTGCCCGCTTTTTTCTCGGGGTTGGAGAATCTGGAAACTTCCCTGCCGCAATCAAAACTGTGGCCGAGTGGTTTCCGCAGAGCGAGCGGTCGTTTGCCACAGGAATTTTTAATTCTGGCGCGAATCTTGGCGCCATCGTTGCTCCTCTCATTGTCCCGTGGGTCACCATTCATTATGGGTGGCACGCTGCGTTTCTTGTTACCGGCGTCTTCAGCGCGTTGTGGATTGCGCTTTGGTTCATCAAGTACCGGAAGCCTGCAAACCATCCTACACTTACAGGCGCCGAGTTACGGCATATCTACAGGGAGGCAGCGGAGCAGATGGGCCCGTCCACACCCTGGCTCAAGTTGCTCAGTTACCGCCAGACATGGGCGTTCACTATTGGCAAGTTTCTTACAGATCCTATCTGGTGGTTCTATCTCTTCTGGTTGCCTGATTTTTTCAGCAAGCGGTTTCACCTTGACCTTTCCCATCTAGGTTTGCCACTTATCGTCGTCTACAACGCATCAGCCGTAGGCAGCATTGCAGGTGGTTGGTTGCCCGCGCTCTTTCGGCGTTTTGGATTGTCAGCGAGCAACGCACGCCTTGCAGCCATGCTTTCGTGCGCGTGCGCGGTGGTGCCTGTATTCTTGATCAACTATTTAAGCTCAGAATGGGCGGCCATCGCATTGCTGAGCCTTGCCGCCGCCGCACACCAGGGTTGGTCGGCAAACATCTTCACTACCCCATCCGATATGTTTCCCCGCACCGCTGTCGGCTCAGTTACTGGCATCGGAGGGATGGCTGGCTCAGTCGGCGGATTCCTGCTTGCGACGTTCACGGGCTACATATTGCAATTGACTGGGAGCTATGTCAGCCTGTTTGCGATGGCAGCCAGCGCCTATCTTGTTGCCCTGCTGATTATGGTCCTGCTTGCTCCAGGGCTAAGGAAAGTCGAGTCTCTCGCATGAGCCTTTTTTGTGCGGCAGGAAGTCCAGACACCGATTTGTCGGCCGAGCAGCTACAAGACCTGCTTGAGCGTGCGCTTGACAAACTCGGAAGTCGCAACAGCGTTTTGGCAGTCCCTCCCGATCAAAGCCGCTTACATTCCCGCGCAGGCGAACTGACTCGCTACGCGTGGCAATATTATGGCGACCGCCTGAAGGCTGTGCTCCCCGCTCTCGGTACACACACAGCCATGCGGCCGGATCAGATTGCGCACATGTTCGGCAATGTTCCGCAAAGCCTCTTCCACGTCCATAACTGGCGTACAGATGTTGAAACCCTCGGCGAAGTCCCCTCCGAATTCATACGAGAACAGTCCGAAGGCAAATTGGGCTATGCCTGGCCAGCGCAGGTCAATCGTCTCATCTCAAAAGGTGGATTCGATCTAATCCTATCCATTGGACAGGTCGTGCCCCACGAAGTTATCGGAATGGCCAACTATACCAAGAACATTCTTGTCGGCACCGGCGGTCGGGAGGGCATCAACCGAAGTCACTACCTTGGCGCTGTCTATGGCATGGAACGAATCATGGGCCGCGCGGAGAACCCAGTCCGCTCAGTTTTGAATTACGCTTCGGACCGCTTTCTACAACACCTGCCGATTGTCTATGCACTGACAGTCGTCGCGCGACGAGAGGACGACGGTCTTGCGGTACGCGGGCTCTTTATTGGCGATGACTCCGAATGTTTTCATCTCGCTGCCGAACTTAGCCTTAAGGTCAACTTTGAAATAGTCGAAAGACCAATTCAAAAGGCCGTTGTGTATCTCGATCCTCATGAGTTTCATTCCACATGGCTCGGCAACAAGGCTGTCTATCGCACCCGCATGGCCCTGGCCGACGGCGCCGACCTCATCATCCTTGCCCCCGGCGTGAATGAATTTGGAGAAGACAAAACAATCGACGAATTGATTCGTAAATACGGCTATCGCGGGACTCCGTCTACTTTGGCCGCGGTCGATTCAAATCCCGATCTCGCCAGCGATCTAAGTGCCGCCGCGCATCTTATCCACGGCTCTTCTGAAGGCCGATTCAACATCACCTGGTGCCCCGCACACCTAACTCGCGAAGAGGTTGAGTCCGTCGGATTCCACTATGGCGACCTCATCGCCATGCTTCATTGCTATAATCCATCAACCCTGTCGCACGGATACAATCGCGTGAATGGTGAAGAGATATTCTTTATCGCCAATCCAGGTCTCGGCCTCTGGGCACACAGCAGCAGACTCTGAAAAGAAAGAACGATATGAACGCGCAGCTTCTTAGCATCGAGGGAAAAGTCGCAGTAATTACCGGCGGAACATCGGGCATTGGCCGCGCTTTGAGCCTCGGACTCGCTGACGCAGGCGCAAGCGTCATTGCCACCGCTCGCCGTCAACAGCAGGTCGATGAGACTGCTGCAGCGATTGAAACTCGCGGCGGCAAAACCCTGCGCATAGCTTCCGATGTTTGCGATCGAAGTTCGCTTGAAACTGTCCTCGCTGCAACGCTTGAACAATTCGGCAAGGTTGACATCCTCATCAATTGCGCGGGACGCATCAAGCGTACTCCCACACTCACGATGCCGGAAGATGAGTGGACCGCTATCCTCGACACCAACCTTACCGGCACTCTTCGTGCGTGCCAGGTTTTTGGCAAGTACATGCTCGAACGCGGTTATGGCCGTATCGTCAACATTGCCTCACTCAACAGCTTCGTCGCACTGAGTGAAGTGGCTGCATACGCAGCCAGCAAGGCCGGTGTCGCCTCCCTTACGCGGTCACTCGCAGTGGAGTGGTCGAAAAAGGGGGTAACTGTCAACGCCATCGCACCCGGAGTTTTCCGCACCGAGCTTAACGCTCAATTACTCGATAGCACGCCTCGCGGCCAGGAACTTCTGCTGCGTACACCCATGGGCCGTTTTGGTAAGACTGAAGAACTCATTGGAGCCGCCATTTACCTTGCGTCTGACGCCGCATCCTTCGTCACAGGGCAAGTTCTCGTAGTCGATGGCGGCTTCCTCGCCAGCGGAGTGAATCAGTGAATTCAACAATTTGATGCGAACTTGAAAGCAATGTTGAAGCTAGCGAGGGAGTATAAAATGAGCCACAAGATCAGTATCACCTTTATTGCCTGTGCAACCATTTCTCTGGGGCCAGTTTTTTCTCTCGCCGAACAGGATTCCAGGCCGGCGGACATTTCTCCAGCCACAATGCCTCGAATTGGCGCGGTTGATGAGCGCTTTCAGTCTTATAACATCGAGATGGTCGAAGTAACTGGGGGACGATTCTGGAAGCCCTACGCAAGCAAAGCCGATGCAGGCCAATCGGCAAAGGAGCCGTCCTCCAATCAACCCACCGGAATGGACCCATCGCTCTATCAATATCGCCAGCCAATCGATCTTGCTAATGCTCGCCTGCGCAAAATGGCTGCGGCATTGGGCCCAGTTTATCTTCGCGTCAGCGGCACATGGGCTAACACAACCTGGTTCCAGAATTCAGACGCCCCCGCGTCGGCGACTCCACCCACAGGATTCAAGGGTGTACTTACACGTCACCAATGGAAGGGTGTGGTTGATTTCTCTCACGCGGTTAATGCAGAGATAGTGACATCCTTCGCCATCAGTCCCGGTACCCGAGACGCAAGCGGTGCGTGGACCTCGGATCAGGCCCAGCAGTTTGTCGCATACAACAAATCTATCGGGGGTAACATCTCCGCGGCCGAATTCATGAATGAGCCGAATATTGCCGAGATAGGAGGGGCTCCCAAAAGTTATGACGCCGCAGCGTATGGGCGCGATATCGCGGCTTTTCGCGCATTTGCAAAGCAGGCCCTTCCCGGGTTGATCTTTCTTGGCCCGGGGTCAGTTGGGGAAGGGACGCTCATGCCCCCATCTGCCATGCACCTGCTTACCAGTGTCGATCTGTTCACTGCCACAGGCCCGGTATTCGACGCTGTTTCGTACCATTCATACGGAGCGGTATCAAGTCGCTGTGGTGCCTTTGGCGGACCGGCAACAACCAGTGCCGATGCCGCACTCTCAGACGAATGGCTTTCCCGCCCCGAACGCATTGAGGAATTCTATGGGGCTATCCGTGATCGCTTTGAGCCTGGCAAACCTCTCTGGAATACCGAGACTGCTCAAACTGCCTGCGGGGGAGACCGCTGGGCCTCTACATTTCTCGATAGCTTCCGCTATCTCAACCAACTCGGCACCTTGGCCAAACGTGGTGTCCAGGTAAATATGCATAATACTCTTGCAGCAAGCGACTATGGCTTGCTCGACGAAACAACTTATGCACCCCGGCCAAACTACTGGGCGGCGTTTCTGTGGCATAAGTTGATGGCAACCACTGTCCTCGATGCTGGACCTTCAACCGTACCGGGTTTGCATTTATTCGCCCAGTGTTTGCGCAACCATCCCGGCGGCGTCGCTCTGCTGGTTATTAACACCGACCGCGACAAGTCGCAATCACTTGAAATCCCGATAAACTCTGAGCGATATACTCTGACAGCTCAAACCCTTCAGGATAACCATGTTCAGTTGAATGGGGTTGAACTCAATCTCAGAGGAGACGACGCATTGCCAGAAATCAAAGGATCTCCGACTCACTCGGGCACGATTTCATTTGCGCCCGCCAGCATCACGTTTCTAGAAATACTCAAGGCGCACAACGGAAGCTGCAAGTAATAAGGGCAGGGCGCGAAGTATGCTCCACATCGTTTACAGTTTTATCGAACACTCTGACGGGAATGCTAACCTGCTCCTTCGTAGTCTTCATTGGTTTGAACAACGTACAATTTGCTTTCGCTGAAATCACTCAGGATATTGGAGACTTTATGCCAGACACATCGTGCGATATTGGCCTGATCGGCCTCGCTGTAATGGGACAGAATCTTGTCCTCAATATGAACGACCACGGCTTCAAGGTTGCGGTCTTCAACCGTACGGTTTCCAAGGTGGATGACTTCCTGGGCAACGAGGCGAAAGGCTCACAGGTCGTTGGCGCCCATTCCATCGAGGAGTTCGTTGGACTGCTGAAGCACCCCAGGCGTGTGATGCTCATGGTCAAGGCTGGCGATACCGTGGATCAGATGATCGACCATGTGCTGCCATACCTTGAGGCCGGCGACATTATCATTGACGGCGGTAACTCGCTGTTCACCGACTCTAATCGACGCACCAAGGAATTCGCCGCAAAGGGCATTCTGTTCATCGGCACTGGGGTTTCGGGGGGCGAAGAGGGTGCACGGTTTGGCCCGTCCATCATGCCCGGCGGCAACCCGGCTGCCTGGCCGCACGTGAAAGATATCTTCCAATCCATTGCAGCCAAGGTTGAGGATGGGACGCCTTGCTGCGACTGGGTTGGCGAAGACGGCGCAGGCCACTACGTAAAAATGGTCCATAATGGCATTGAGTATGGCGACATGCAGTTGATCTGCGAAGCCTACGATCTGTTGCAACGCGGACTTGGCCTCACTGCCGATGACTTACATCGAGTCTTCACGGATTGGAACAAGGGCGAACTCGACAGTTACCTCATCGAGATATCAAGTCATATCTTCGCCAAGGAAGACGAAGGCGGGAAACCGATCGTCGATAAGATCCTCGACACTGCCGGGCAGAAGGGTACTGGTAAATGGACAGTTTTCAGTTCACTCGATCTGGGCCAACCTGTGACACTTATCGGAGAATCGGTTTTTGCGCGTTGCTTATCGGCGCTGAAAGAGGAACGCGTGGCCGCGTCTAAAGTGCTGACCGGTCCTGCCATCAAACCCGTTGACAGCGATCGTACAACCTTTATTGAAAATGTCCGACGCGCTCTTTACTGTTCCAAGATCGTCTCCTATGCGCAAGGCTATATGCTGCTCAAGGCCGCGGCCAAGGAGAATGGCTGGAACCTTAACATGGGGGGCATCGCCCTCATGTGGCGCGGAGGATGCATTATTCGCAGCCGCTTCCTGGGCAAGATTAAGGAGGCCTTCGACAAGAATCCTGCAATCGACAATCTGCTTCTCGACAGCTTCTTTTCCAGTGCCCTTAACCAGTATCAGAGTTCCTGGCGCAAGGCCGTTGTTCATGCTGTTGAATTAGGTATACCAACACCCGCGTTTTCCACTGCGCTCAATTTCTTCGACGGTTATCGCACCGCGCGGTTGCCGGCTAATCTGCTGCAAGCGCAGCGCGACTATTTCGGTGCACACACGTATGAGCGCACCGATAAGCCGCGCGGTCAGTTCTTCCACACTAACTGGACCGGCCGAGGTGGCCGAGTGTCATCGTCCACTTATAACGTTTGAGCATTTGGCCGGCGCAGTTTTCATGCTCGCGCGCTGCAGTTCACCTTTCACTGCCCTTCCCATGCCACGCTCGTTTCTGGCGCGGCTTTTTCACACCGGAGATGGTGGCCAACATGCAAGACAAACCGGAGAGCCGATCCAAGTCGCCTGCGCCACGCTTCTCCTTTACCAACAAAGTAAGCGCGTCAAATAAGATACCGCGCCAAATCAACCGGAATCTCATCTTCAATCAGATCCGGACCCGACAGCCTATCTCGCGAGCTGACCTGGCACGGGTTTCGGGACTGCAACGAAGCACGGTTTCTCTCATCGTCGAAGAATTGCTTGCCAAACGTTGGATTGTGGAAGGTTCGATGGGTCGCCTTCCACGTGGCAGACGGCCTACTTTCCTGAATGTAAACAGCCAACGTGGCGTACTCGCGTTGGATATTCACCCGTCGCAAACCACGTTGGCCGTGACGGATCTGGGTGGCAGGATTGTTTCTCAAAGTCTGATTCCTCTGCCGGAAGACCCACAGAAAGTAATCGCCGCCATTGTAAGTGCGATCCAACAGATTATTGCTGCGAACAAAGATAGGTCCTTCGATGGCATAGGCATAAGTTTGCCCGGACGCCTTGATCTTAACTTCGCTAATTCCAGCATCGGACGGTCGCGTCAGAGTAAACCTATATTCGCGCCCAACGTCCGCTGGCCAATTGCAAACATCAAGTCCCGCGTAGAGCAGGCGACGGGAATGCCCGTTGTAGCGGACAATGTGGCGAACGCGTGCGCGTTGTCTGAAGTCTGGTTTGGCGATACTGATGGAATGCATGACCTTGTCGTCGTTAACGTATCTGAAGGATTAGGAACAGGCATCTTTGCCAACGGCCGCATTCTCCGCGGAGAGGGTGGCGCTGCGGGGGAATTCGGCCATGTACAGATGGATCCGGACGGCCTGCCTTGCGGCTGCGGAAGTAGGGGTTGCTGGGAGACTTTGGCCGCTAACCGCGCAGGAATGCGCTACTACGCGGAGGCTGCGAATACCGCCTCGCCGGCATTTGATGACCTGTTAAAGCTGGTTGAGACTGGCGATTCCGCAGCAGGCAACGCGATTGAGAGGATGTGCGAAGCACTTGGCCGCGGCATGCACATGATTGCCTCGGCACTCGCGCCTTCCGAGATTGTTGTTGTTGGAGAGATCACAACAATTTGGCATCTCGCGGGCCCACTCATCGAGACCGCAATGCTTCGACACCCATTGGCCAAAACTCCACGACTTAGACCCGCGCAGGAAGGAAACAAGGCTCGACTGCGAAGCGCCGTAGCTCTCGTAATGCATGACACATTGCTCTGACGATTTTAGTTGTGTTCGTTTCGTAACGGGGCTTTCAATATCGCGTCGCACGCGAAGAAGAACTGGAGCTCAGAATGCGAGTCTGTTTTCTCTTGAAGGTGGGGAAAGAGAGGCTGGATGAATACAAGCAGCGACACGCTCAGGTGTGGCCGGAGATGCTGGACGCGCTTCGATCGACCGGGTGGCACAATTACTCGCTATTCTTAAGGGAAGATGGACTCCTTGTCGGCTATCTCGAAACCGATGACTTTGAACGCGCCTGTGCAGGCATGAAGGAACGCCCTATAAACGCTCGGTGGCAGGCAGAAATGTCTCCATTCTTCGAGGCACTCGGGGAGGCTGCGCCGGATGATCGAATTTTCCCTCTTGAGGAAGTCTTCCATCTCGATTGAGATACAGAGCATGACAACCTCGATGGACACAGCTGCATTGAGATGAGGTCGAAATGAAACTCGCAATTACGATAGCACTTGCAATCGTTTCCTTGCCTTGTCTTGCGCAATCACCGGGCAAGGCGGAAGTCTTTCCAGCTGCCCAGATTAAAGGCCACTTCGTTGAGCTTGCGCCGCGAGCAATGGCCAATGGCAGCAGCGGAACTACCTTGGGGGACTATGGCTCACATGCACTGAAACTTAATGAGCGAACTACAAGTGGTGGAGCGGAAATTCACGCCCACTTCGATGACGTTTTTCTTGTCATGGAAGGAAAAGCGACACTCATAACTGGCGGTGAAATAATAGATCCGCATGCCGAGAGCAATGGAGAAACAACAGGCTCGGGCCTACGCAATGGAACCGTCCAGCCCATTTTGGCCGGTGACGTGGTACATATTCCGGCAGGGACACCGCATCAACTGCTCATTGCTCCTGGAACAACGTACAGCGCATTAGTGATCAAAGTGAAAGAATAGCCGCATCAAGCTGTTCTGAAAAACTCGATGGTTTCGGCGTCCGGCAGTCACCTTCGTTTCTTGCAAATTCAACTTATCAACTTACTCACACATGCTTCAGCAATTCGCAATCAAAGGCCACACCATGAGAATTCTTGAACTCGCCGATGAAGTCCGATATCCTCGAATGTCTACCGAAGAGCTGCGTTCGAGCTTTCTCCTCGAAGACCTCTTTGCTTCCGGCGCCATCCAGCTTGTCTATGTCGACCTGGATCGCACCGTCATTGGTTCCGCGGTAC
>JBELAI010000210.1:0-10568 GCA_049508975.1 Occallatibacter sp.
AAGGCATATATTGCAAAACTGCATTTTCAAGTTCTCTCAAGCCCTGTTCGCGAGTGTGAACGGCGTAGTGGTGCCCGTCTCCGATGTGCGACTCTAGCGCCTGCATATTGTCTATGCCCCTTTCGCAGCAATTAAGTGCACGCTACCTGCCAAACATTCCGACGTCGGTTAGTCGGCTAGTTTGAGCGATATATTTCAGCCGGGGGAGTGGGTGGACCTAATGGAGCCCACTTCACGCGTCGGGCATTCGATTCGGCGTCCGCCATCCGACAAACGCCGGAAGTGACCGTTTGCGCTGCGTCCCACTGATCTTCACTGATTCGCCACCTGCGATTTCTCGTCGAAGCCCACCAGCAGTGCGGCGCTCTAGTGTTCGACCTTGAAGCGATAGGTGAAACCGAGATAGGCATAGGTCAGCGGAGCGCCATGCTTCTCGATCGTCATCACCTCGCCCGGGAAGAAGTGACCCACACCAATATTCGTGACGAACGATTTGTGGAAAATGTGCTTCGCCGAAGCATCGAACTCGCTGCCGATATCGTCGCTCCTGAACCCGCCCGTGGGCCCTGCAATCAAGCTCGCGCCAGCACCAGAGTAGACGCCATCGTGGATCGTCGCCAGATGCAGCGCTCCGCCTTGGAAGAGCAACTGGAGGTCGCTGCGCGGCGTCAACTGCAGGTTCAAGCGATCCTGCTTGATGTTCTGGAAGCCGAACAAGTCGACCAGGCCAAACGCATTGTGGTTGCTCGGATACTCCTGATCGTAGGTGCCGATGCGGTCGGTATTTGTGTGCGGATTACCGGTGGCGTAGTCGTACTCCAGCCCAAGGTGCGGTTGCCATGGCAGGTGCTTCGTCCCATAGCCGCCGCGCACGATCGCTGCGCCCGCATGTATCGAATCGTTGCTGTAGCTGCCACGCTGCAGATCCCCGGTGCCCGACGAATCAAACCCCAACGGCAGCTTCGTCTCATAGTACGACCCAAAGGTCACCTCGGTCTGGCTGCCAACCACGCCCTGCTGGCTGGTCACGCGAGGCAATGCATGAACCAGGACGAACGGCTCAATCGTGGTACGCGGAACGTACGTCGCCAGTTTCGCGTGCGCGCCATGGAAGGTCAGTCCCGCGCCGTGCGTGTCCAGGCTGGTGGGATGAACTGTGACCACCGAGGTGCTGAAGAGATTCAGTTGGTTAACGTTTCCAATTCGCATATAGAAGCCGTCCCAGGTACGGCTGTTGTTTGTCCAGTCGCTGATACCAACCACGCGCTCGTCGCCAATCCTCAGCTCCTGCCGACCTACGAGGAATTGCACCGGCTTGTAATGGAAATCAAGGTAACCCTGCCTCAGGTCGAAGGTGTCACGCATGTTCGCCGCCGTATCTTGCAACGGAAGCCCAAGCGCGTGCAAATCCATGAACTGTCCATAGACCGTCAGCCAATTCGTCGGAACCACCATCATGCCACCCCAAACGCGGGTAAGTTCATACAAGCGATCCTTGCCCAAGACGTATCCCAACGAGGTTTGCTCCTCCGTGCGCCCACGCAGTTCCATGTCCAGTGTCACCCTCGGATTTTCACGACTGTGAAAGGGCTGGACAATACCTTCCTTCAGCGGATACAGCGATTGCTGCGCCCATCCGGAGGAGGCAAACGCAAGGAACCCAACCATGGCAGCAACCCGAGCCAAAGCTGGCCAGAGATGAAAAGCCATTGCAACATCGACCAATTTACGCATACAACATCTCCTTGAGGGAGTGCGCGGTCGTGCATTGCGCATAGCTCCGGGGTTTTACCCATGGCCAATTTGCTTCCTGTCTACTTTTCCGGGGTGATGACAACTTCCCTCTTGCTGATCTTCGCCAGAAAGTCTTCGCCGGTGCCAATGTGCTCGTTCACCAGGCGCGATGGAGTGTGGGCAAGCCACTCGCCCAGCGAAATATCCTGATACTCGGCCGTCGGGAATACCTCCAGGAACACCAGGTCGGTATCCCCTATGTTCTCGATGTAGTGCGGCTGCGACTGTTCGATGTAGCCTACGTCGCCGGCGTGAAAGTCCATGGTGCGAGCGTGTGCGCCGGCAGTAAAGACAGTCATACGGCCTGTACCCTTCACGTAGTACTGCCACTCATCTGCGTTCGGATGCCAGTGCAGTTCCCGCAGCCCACCCGGCTTGAGCGTGACGATCGCCGCGGCGATATTCGTGATCGGGAAGTTGTGACGGTCGACGATCTTCACGCTGCCGCCCGCCGTCACCTTGGTGGGGTCCATCTTCCCGGTGAAGAACGCAAACGTATCCGGAACCGGGCCGTTCGTCTCGTATACCTGCTTCTTCTCCTCGTCCAATGGACGTGGCAGATCGGTCGCAAAGATAAATCTCTCTCGCGGAGGAACATTGTCAAAGGTCGACTCCGGAACGTTAAAGTTCTTCGCCAGCACCTCCTTCGGCGTGTGATGCAGCCAGTCGGTCAGCAGGAACGTTTCGAATTCGTTGAAGTTGCCATCATCGAACACCAGCAGAAACTGGCAACCATTCTCGCCCAAACCTTGAATCGAGTGCGGTACGCCGCCCGGAAACAGCCAGAGATCTCCTTCGTTTACGTCCTCGACAAATGCTCGGCCCTTTTGGTCGACAGCCGTGATACGCGCGCTGCCGGCCGTCATGAAAGCCCACTCGGAGCCCACATGCCAGTGCAGTTCGCGGACACCGCCGGCGATCAGACGCATCTCCACGCCAGCCATCTTCTTCGACAGCGGGAAGTCGCGGACTGTCACTTGGCGGGTCCAGCCGCCCGATTCGATGCGCCTGTGCGCCATGGCAAAGGGATACTTGAACGGAGGCTGGCCGCCCGCATCGGTCTCCGGCGGATACACCGAATCCGGCTCTTGCGCTTCCAGACCTGGATTCCTTGGCCCCAACTCCTGCTCGTTGATTCCGGTATGTGTGTCTCGGCTCATATCCTTCGTCTGTTGCGCCGCTGCCAGAATCGGGAGGCCCGCTGCCGCCACCAGAGCGGCCGAGGTCTTCTCCAAAAACGATCGCCGGCTGACGCCGTCACTGCTTATCCGATTGTCTTGCTTTGTCATACTTGACCCTCTTTTGTTCCGACCCATCGCAATGGTGACTTCTGTGAGCCGCGCCCAAGGTGTCCACCGTTCCGCTAAGGCATCGATTCATCATTCGCTACGACTGCCCCCATCTCGATAGGCCCTTCTCTAAAGCGACGCCTCTCGCTCGCACAGCAAACTGCACGCAGAATGCCAATCATCCGGACCTACCTTATTCCCGTAGTTTCAGCGGTATACTTCAACCGGGGGGTGAGCAAACCTCATGGAATCCACCTCACGCGTCGGATATTTGACTCGATGTCTGCCATCCGACAGACCTCGTGCTGGAGCTCACGAATGACGCTTCCGAGTACTCCTACGGTATTCGTGATTGATGACGATGTTGAGGTGCGAGCCTCCATCCAGGGTCTGCTCAAGGCTGCGGGTTTACGATCCGAATCCTTTGGGACGGCAGAGGAGTTCCTGAACGGCAAAGAGCCCGGTGGGCCAGGCTGTCTTGTTCTGGATGTTTCTCTTCCTGGAGTCAGCGGCCTGGAACTACAGCGGAAGTTGGCAGACGCCGGGTTACGTATTCCTATCATCTTCATTACCGGCCATGGTGATATTCCCATGACGGTCAAGGCCATGAAGACCGGTGCAGTGGAGTTCCTGACTAAGCCCTTCGTCGACGAGGATTTATTGATTGCGATTCATCAGGCATTCGATCGTGATCGCGTAACACGACACCAGCACGGCGAGCTTGTTGAATTGCGTAATCGCTATGAGTCGCTGACTCCACGCGAGCGCCAGGTCATGGGCCTGGTGGTTTCCGGCATGCTCAACAAACAAGTGGCCTTTGAGCTCGGGACCAGCGAAATCACCGTGAAGATACAGCGTGGGCATGTGATGACGAAGATGCGCGCGGAGTCACTCGCCGAATTAGTCAGAATGGCAGCGAAACTTGAGCTACCGATAAGCAAGAAGTAGTTGAATGCCGCACCTGCCCGATATCGGGAGTCTCCCGAAACTCGGCAACCGGCGCAAAGGCGTCATTATGATTCATTCACGAGAATCTTGCGAGGGAGAGAAGCTTCGAACATGAATCAGATAGTCAAGATGAAGTGGGCCATGGGACCGGCAATATCTATCGTGCAACGGTATGGATTAGCTTTTGTCTCGGTCGCAGTGGCTTTTGGTCTGGCAAGCGCATTCGTGCTCTTCCATATTCCTCAAACCTTCGGTGCATTTGCACTATCCGCGATCGCCGTCACTTTCTGGTACGCTGGCACCAAGCCCGGCATCCTCGCGGCTTTGCTGTCGTCAGTCGTGCGCGACTTTCTCTTCGATCCCCAAACCAGTATGGAGTCTCGTCTCCTCTTCGACCTTGTGTTTCTCGTCTTTGCATTACTCATGACGCAGGTTGTGCGAGGACGAAATGACCTTCAACTCAGAGTCGCGGAGCGAACCGCGGAGCTGACTCAATTGAATGACAATCTCAAACGCGAGATCGCCAAGCATAACCAGGTAGAGGCGGAACTGCGCCTGAGCGAGGCCTATTTAGCCGAGGCACAGAGGCTGAGCCACACCGGCAGTTGGGCATGGAGCCCGCCGCCGGGCGACATCAGGTACTGGTCCGAGGAATGTTTCCGTGTGCAGGGCTTTGACCCGAAAGGTGGGCAACCCAGTTTTGAAGAGTTCCTACAAACCGTTCATCCGGACGATCAAGCCCGAATTCTGGAAGTGATTGAGAGAGCAGTGCGTGAAAAGGAGGAGTTCGAATTCGATTACCGAATCATTCATTCCGGCGGCGAAATCAGAGACGCCCGCTCGCTAGGTCATCCCATTCTTGGTCCATCTGGCGATCTCGTGGAATACATTGGTACCATAATCGACGTCACTGACCGCAGGCAGGCGGAGAAAGAGCGCGAGAGGTTGCGCGAGGCCCAAGCGGATCTCGCTCACGTTAGCCGGATGACCGCCATGGGAGAACTGACCGCTTCTTTGGCGCACGAAGTGAATCAGCCCATCACTGCAGCTGTCAACGGCGCCAGCACCTGCGTACGGTGGCTTGCACGAGAAGACCCGGACCTTGGGGAGGCCCGCGAAGCTGCGCTGGGAGTCATTCGAAATGCCAAGCGCGCCGCAGACATTATCAACCGCATCCGTTCGATATCGAAAAAGGGCGAATCGAAAAGGCAGTTGGCCGATGTCAATGAACTCATTCGAGAAATGATCGCCCTTCTGCGGAGCGAAGCAAAGAGGTATTCCATTTCAGTCCGCACCGAACTGAACGCCGAACTTCCCAAGGTCATGGCAGACTCTGTGCAAGTGCAGCAGGTATTGATGAACCTCATCATGAACGGCATCGATGCGATGAAGGATGTCGATCGGGAACGCGAGCTCACCATCCGTTCTCAGTGGACAGGCGACCGCAAGCTCATGATCTCGGTCAGCGATACCGGTGTGGGCCTTCCCCCGCAGCAGGCGGACCGCATATTTGATGCCTTCTTTACCACCAAACCTCATGGCATCGGCATGGGACTTCGCATCAGCCGTTCCATCGTCGAATCACATGGTGGCCGCTTGTGGGCCGCCGACAGCTCTCCGCACGGCGCAAGCTTCCACTTCACTCTTTCCGCGCCAGTCGAGGTGGGAGCGTGACGCCGCAAAGGCAGTGAAGGCTCATACCAATGTATGATTGCGCCAGGTGTACTGAAGGCGCATTGTCTTGTATATGAGCTGTAATAACGAGAACAAATTAGTAGCGATCGTCGACGACGACGACGCAGTGCGCGGCACCTTGAAGCAGCTGCTCAGAGCGGCTGGATTTTCGTCGCAAACATTCGAGTCGGCAGAAGATTTTCTCGGGTCGGGTCGTCAACAGGACACTGCGTGTCTCATTACGGATATTCGCATGCCGGGAATGTCCGGTCTGGAGTTGCAGGCCAGGCTGAATACCGAACGTTGCAGAATTCCGACCATCTTTATTACCGCACATGGCGATGAAGAAATGCGGTTTCAGGCGCTGAGGGCGGGCGCCGTAGAGTTTCTGCCGAAACCCTTCGACGATGAGGTTCTGATTGAAAGTGTCAGGGCAGCGCTCGAACGTTGAATCGAGAAGGAAGGTACACGATGAGCAACAGGTTTACCGTGCGGCCGTCCGATGATTGTCAGTGCGACGATCACAACAGCGATCAAGGATCTCGCCCGCGCAAATTTGAGCAACTCATTGGCAGTAGCCCGGCGTTGGAAGCGGTGCTCGAAGGGGTCAAGCGAGTAGCGCCGACAAGGTCGACAGTCTTGATACAGGGCGAAACGGGCACGGGCAAGGAACTGATCGCACGCGCGATCCACAACATAAGTCCGCGGTGCGGACGCCCGTTTATTAAACTGAACTGCGCAGCCATCCCGCTCGATCTGCTGGAAAGCGAGCTCTTTGGCCATGAAAAGGGCGCGTTCACTGGAGCCATTACGCAGAAGCTCGGACGCTTCGAGTTGGCCGACAAGGGCACGCTCTTCCTTGACGAAGTGGGCGATATTCCAGCTCAGCTGCAGCCCAAATTGCTGCGCATATTGCAGGAACAGGAGTTCGAACGCCTGGGTAGCAGTCGAACTCACCAAGTAGACGTTCGGCTGGTGGCTGCGACCCATCGCGACCTGGCAGAAATGGTGAGAAATGGCGATTTTCGCAGCGACCTCTACTTCCGCCTGAATGTATTTCCGGTTGAGTTGCCTCCTTTGCGAGACCGCCACGAAGATATTCCAGCCTTGGTCGAGCACTTTGCCGAGATTCTTGGCGGCCGTGTGGGCCGGCACATCGACCATATCCCTCCGGACACTATGATGGCTCTCTGTTCATACAACTGGCCGGGCAACATCCGCGAACTGCAGAATTTGGTCGAGCGCGCAGTGATCCTTTCCGATGATGGTGTGCTTCCAAATCCTTTGCTGACCGTCGGAACACAGCGAATCGCTGTCTCCCCTGCTCCAACTACTTTGATCGATTCCGAACGCACCCTGATTCTGCGCACACTTGAAGCAGCTGGCTGGGTAATCGGTGGACGGGATGGCGCCGCTGCAAGGCTTGGCTTGAAGCGCACAACTCTCATCTACAAGATGCAGAGGCACGGGATTTCACGACCAGCTTTCGATAGCAACCTCGAGATGACCGGAACCCCATTGCAGGCGGCGGGGTTTGTGCCGCAGTTGCACTAGCCGCGGACCGTGAGTTGTCGCTACTTCCAGAAATGGATAGTCGGCGCTGCGGCACTGGGTCGCCTTCTAAACCTCGATCTTTTGATAGCGCACGGTTTGTCGCGTCGAAGAGGGCCCTTGTAACCACTGATCCCAAGGAAGAACCTCGCAATGTCGGTCTGCACCTGGCGCGCTTCGTCACTCGATGTCGAACCTCCGACACCAATCCCGATGTTTGTGCCCCATCGCTTCTGTCTTTGGAAGAGAAGCCGAATGGCACTAATCGTGCAATGTCCCGTAGAGGCCAGGGATATCGAGCGCTGCGTGAATGGCACGGTCGGATGTGACATCCTCTTTTCTCAAGAAAGTGTGATCACGAATAGATAGGTGGCGCTCGGGCCGAAAGGAACGCTCATGATCTCCTATCGCACCTCAAACGCGCGCAGGTCTTCGTTCACATGCTCGATGTGTCTTGCCATCATCGGCGGCATGCCGTTGGCGGCTCCGGTCGTCAATGCTCAAAGCCGAATTGCTTCGCAGCCGCTTCTTTCAAGTCCCCCGGAAGCCCGCTCTCCCATCGTCCTGACGGCCATCGATGACTCCCAAACCGGCAAGGCGGCGTTCTCGTTCAATGGCCGCGGAGATCCCCCGGTCATTCGCGCAGTCCCCGGAGAAGATATTCGGCTGATATACGTAAATGCAATGTCGGCTGACTCACATGAGCGCTGCATCGACGGGCCCTGCATGAACATGACGAATTTGCACTTTCACGGCCTGCATGTGTCGCCAGATGCTCCGCAGGATGATGTCATCGGCATGATGGCAATGCCCGGGCAGTCGCTGCACTACGTCGTAAATATTCCTTTAGATCAACCGCCCGGTCTCTACTGGTATCACACCCACCCTCACGGAGAGAGCTATCAACAGGATCTGGATGGTATGTCGGGTGCGATCGTGATTGATGGCATTGAACGCTACCTTCCCGAGCTTCAGCATATGCGGGAGCGCATACTAGTGTTGCGCGACCAGGTGATCGGCAGGGACGATCCAGCCTCCCCTGAATTGATGCGCAGAGTGGAACTCTCCAGAGAATCCTGTAGTACATCGACCGACGTGCCAGAGCGTATCTTCACGGTAAACGGTGCCGTGCGGCCGCAAATCCCCATAGCTCCCGGTGAACGTCAGTTCTGGCGTATTGTGAATGCGTCCCCCGACCTCTATGCGGATTTGCAAGTCGACGAGGAACAGCTCGAGATCGTTGCGCTCGATGGTATGCCCCTTGCCTTCCACGATCCAGCACGTCCCTTGGAATATGTGTCTCATATCCTCGTGCCTCCCGCAGGTCGGGTGGAAGCAATTATCACCGGGCCCAGGCGAGATATTCGAGCGTCACTTCGATCGCTTTGCTTCGATACGGGCCGTGATGGAGATCCCAATCCCGCAATGGTGCTCGCGGACCTGGTAAATATCGCAGAGCCAACCCCAAGGCATCAGGCAACTCACGTCGGCGCCCGGCCGCCGACTTCTAGGCCTCTGTCTCCGGCGATGATCGCACGGATTGAGGATAGTTCTCCTGACTTTGTTGTTCATTTTACCGAGGACAAGAAGGGCTTCTACATCAACGGCAGAAAATATAGCCCATCGGATCCGCCGATGACGACCGTGTTCATCGGGGCATTTCATCACTGGCGCGTGACGAACGGCACGCTTGAGGTTCACCCGTTCCACATCCATCAGGTACACTTTCTCATCTATGCCGAGAACGGAGTGCGGCTCAAACGCCCTGAATGGCTGGATACGGTAAATGTCCCAGTTAAGGGGAATGTTGATCTCATGATGGATTTCACCGACCCCATCATCCGAGGCGTTTCGCTCTTCCACTGCCATCTACTGAGCCATGAAGACAAAGGCATGATGGCCAAGATACTTTTCAAGTGAAGAATCACAGAACTCGGCGTGAATACGACGAGCAACGTGCAGCCTCCAAACAGAGAAACGATTCACCGGAACGCACCGGGAGGAAAACTTTACCCACAATGAAAGCCCCCTCTTTTATCGGCCCGCTGCACGGAAATAACGACTCGATGTTGCAGGCCGCTGTCGAAAAAGTCACGGGGCAAATGTCGCGCGAGGTGGAGGACAGCCTCGCGATAGAAGAACCTCTCGAAATTCAACTCGCCTATGGGCCATCGAATGCTCGGCAGACGCGATCAATCTCCGTCACAATGCGTACTCCAGGCAATGATTTCGATCTCGCAGCTGGCTTCCTGATGACCGAAGGAGTGATCCGAGATGCAAACGACATCGAGCAAATTACTCGCGCAGGTGACTCTTTCAATGAGGACGTACCCTCTCCTCAGGCAATGGATGTGCTGAAGCTCGGTTCCAGACAGAATATCGTTCGAGTGGATCTAGCGGCTGAAGTTGAGGTGAATCTTGGAAGCCTTCAACGCAACTTCTATACAACATCAAGTTGCGGAATCTGTGGCAAAGCGTCTCTGCTCGCCTTGCGCACCGTCTGCCCGCCGCGTGCGACGAACAATTTCAGAATGGACGCGCAGGTGCTCTATCGTCTCCCCGAACGCCTCCGCGCATCGCAGGGAGTGTTCGATCGTACAGGTGGATTGCACGGTGCAGGACTCTTCGACTCGGCCGGGTATCTATTGGCGCTTCGTGAAGATGTGGGCCGCCACAACGCTGTAGATAAGCTAATCGGCTCTGAATTCCTCGCGGACCGTACACCCTTGCGGGAAAGTTTGCTCTTGCTGTCTGGACGCGCCAGCTTTGAACTTTTGCAAAAAGCACTGATGGGTGGACTTCCAATGGTTGTGGCCGTTGGGGCCCCGTCGAGCCTTGCAGTACAGGTCGCGAAGGAGTTCGACATAACCCTCGTCGGGTTCCTGCGAGAAGGCCACTTCAACATCTATCACGGCAAAGAACGCATCGACGGATACACATCGATATCAATGGGAGTTGGAGAATGAAGCTGCGCATTAACGGAGATTCCTTGCGGCTAAGGGTATCGCGCTCGGAAGTTGCAACGCTTCTGGCGGGCGGCTGCCTGGAAGAGACAATTCATTTCACGCCAGAGCCAGTCGCAAAGCTCACCTATGCCCTACAACGGGAGCAGTCGTTGAGTCGGCCGACCGTCCAATACAAGGAGAACAGAGTGGCGATTCTCATTCCTGCCGATCAGGCAAATGCGTGGGGCACAACCGATCAGGTCGGAATCGCGGAGGATATAAGTTTAGGAAGCTTCGGGTCACTTGCGCTCCTGATTGAGAAGGATTTCGCCTGCCTCGATCGAAGCGAAGAAGACAACGAGGACAC
>JBELAI010000211.1:0-10420 GCA_049508975.1 Occallatibacter sp.
TTGATGCCGATATCCGAACCGACTTGTGTGATTTCCGAGATGCCCTGCGTGTTTGCCCCGATCCACAACGGAACGGTGCCGCCGGTGCCCGAGCCCGTCACATCGAACGGAGTAATCGCTGGTGCCGGGCTGCCAGCCTGCGCGGACTGGGCCAGCTGGGCGAATTGGTTCTGGGTTACGAAATCCGAGGCGGCATGGCCTGCCAGCGACTCGGCATCGGCCGACTTCATGGCATAGGGAACGCTGGATAGCAGGACGCGTTCCTGTTCAGGAATTCGCTCTACGCTAACCCCAAGCCAGCGCGCCGCGCCGCCGGCAAAGACCGTCTGCGGCAGGCCAGCTGAACTGGCAGAGCCGAGCAGTACGGAATACGAACCATCTTCTCCCACAGTTACGTGTTGCGTCTCGGTCCATAGCGGATCACCGCCTTCGGCAGCGGCGTAGATACGGAACTCGGCTTCCACAGTCTCACCAGTGCGAGTGGCTAACTTACCGGCGTAGCGCACTTGTTGCGGAACAACCGGGGTGGCTGTCACAGCCGGTCCTGCCGTTCCCTGCGCGGCTTCCTGCGCGTTCGCAAATGCGGAAGCGCCGAAACATATGGGAGTCAAGAAAAGCGATAACGCCAAAATTGAGCGCAGCGGTTCGCCGCCGATCGCGAAAATCCTGCCTGAAGTTTGCATAATGACCTCATTTCTTAACCGGCTGAATCGGGTCGATTCAGCGCTGGGGAATGGGATGGTACCGGGTTAGAGACGACCCTTGTAGTGTTCTCCAAGCCGATCTCGCGTCGGGAAGCCGATCGGACTTTCCGTGAATCCTAATGCAGACTTGAAGCGATGTGCCAGTAAATAATCATCAATAGTTCCAAGTGTTCCTTTGATGTTGCCGCGCCTCGATAACATTCGGGGACTTGCGCCTCGCCGCCGTTGAGGCTGGCCAAGCCGCCTTTCGGATTGAGTTAACCGTGTTCCGGTCGGATTGTTTGAATGTAAGTCAGTGAGGAGCACGAGGTGTTACAAAAAGGCTGAACTCAGCGGGCGCTGATTCAGAGAACACCACGGAGGCTCCTCAGACGATATGTACTACATCGGACTTGACGTTCACAAGAAGACGATCAGCTATTGCGTGAAGGATGCAGCTGGTCATGTCCACCAGGAAGGCAAGGTCGGATCGACCCGGCGCGAACTGGGCGCCTGGGTGCGGACTTTGCCACAACCCCGGACGATCGCCATGGAGGCGACGATCTTCACGGGATGGATTTACGATCATCTGCTTCCACATGCGGAGAAGGTGAAGGTTGCGCATCCGCTGATGCTGCGGGCGATTGCTGCGGCCAAGAAGAAGCACGACAAGATTGACGCACGCAAGATCGCCGACTGCCTGCGCTGCGACTTTCTTCCCGAGTGCCATATGGCTTCGACCGAGATCCGAGACCGGCGCCGTGTACTGCGCTACCGGGGCCTGGTGATCAAGCAGATGGTGCAGATGAAGAACCGGGTATCGGGGCTTCTGATGGAGACCGGGGCGGATTACAACAAACACCGGCTTCACAAGGTGGGCTACTTCGAGGATCTGCTATCGACTAACAACGAGGTCAACCAGAGTATCCGGCCGCTGCTGAAGCTGAGCCGCGAGACGATCGATCGTTCACAGAGGTTGGACTATGCGCTGGTCACCTCGCTGGAGCGAGACCCGTTGTTGGCGGAAAGACTCAGGCGGCTAAGAACAGTTCCCGGCGCGGGTCCGATCACGGCGCTAACCTGGGCACTGGAGATCGGAGACTTCACTCGCTTCCCATCGGTGAAGGAAGCGATCAGCTATTGCGGGCTCTGCGGCGACGAGAAGAGCTCGGCTGAAAAGGTGCTGCGCATGCCGCTTTCCAAGCAGCGGAACAAGTACATTCAACGCACACTGATCGAGGCCGCCAAGCTGGCGATCCGATACAACCACGAATTAGCGGAGGTCTACGAGAAGGAACGAGAAAGAGGGAACGCAAATCGAGCCACACTTGCCGTGGCCAGGAAACTAGTTGCATATCTGCTCGCGGTGGACCGCAGGAAGCAGGATTTCGTACCTGCGGAGGAATTTAGAGCCACCACGGCAGCGTGAAAAAACCTCCCTAAGAAGGAAAAACATCAGAATTATTCCGGTGCGCAGGCTGCCAGGTCCCGCCGTTTGGCGACTGAGTAAGGGAGATCAAACTCCGGAGACTCTCTATGAATTGTTTCGGGACTGGCAGAGAACACAAACTCAATCTTCTGTGCGGACTCTTCGGAGTCTTAGACAGCAAATGGATGTCCGGTCCTGCAGGGATGCAGGGACCACCAGCCGAGAGGCAACTGTTGCGTGTAGGGAATTCTGATCCCGGAAAGTGGCTGAAACTTGCAAGTGAAGGTGGTCGGCGCGTGCTGCACCTGCGCCTCCGCTCCGCTCTGCAGGCTCCGCTCCGTCTCCGGTGCAGCACGCCAGGCAGTTCGTGAACGCCTGCAGCTGAAGCCGATCAGACGCGTAATGCGCGCTCTCCCAAGCGCGCCCAGGAAACTCGTGCTTTTCCCTTGACAATGACTTTCATGGACGTCGCCAATCCGGAAGTAATCCTCGGGATATAACCCGCTACTTGCGGGTTTTCGTTGTCAGCCGTTGAGCAGACGGACTACCCTCGTGCTTCGGCGTGCACTCCTGCATCAACACCAATCCACTACACTATCTCTATGGAAGTTCTTTACGGAGTGCACTCGGTTGAGGAGGCGCTCAAAGCCGGCAAACGTCGTTTTGACCATGTGCTGGTGGCCCGTGAACGGGACGATTTGCGGCTGGAAAAGCTGGTCGCCGCGCTTCGCCAGGCCGGCATCCGCGTCCGCCAGGAATCCCGCGACCAGTTGTCGGTAATGGCCAAGTCGCCCGCGCATCAAGGCGTGGTCGCCATGGTCCGCGCCCAGGAATCTCTCTCCATTGAGGACCTTTACGCCCCGGACGCCGCCAATCCAACTGCACGCCGCCTGCTTCTGGCCCTCGACGGCGTAGAAGACCCGCAGAACCTTGGCGCTCTTCTCCGCGTGGCCGACGGCGCGGGCGTCGATGGCGTCATTCTCACCGAGCGGCGTTCCGCACCTATCAGCCCGGTTGCCGTTAAAGCCAGTGCGGGCGCGTCTGAACATCTCCGCATCGCCCGCGTCGTGAATCTCGTTCGCGCCCTTGAAGAGCTCAAGGAGCGAAATATCTGGGTCATCGGCCTGGACGAGCGCGGCCAGGCTGACTACGACCAGTTCGATCTGACCGGCGATTGCGTGCTCGTCCTCGGCCGGGAAGGCGCAGGCCTCCACGACCTGGTCCGCAAGACCTGTGACTACCTGCTGCGGATTCCGATGGCGGGCGGGGTGAGCTCTCTCAACGTCTCAGCGGCCGGAGCGGTTGTGCTCTACGAAGCCTTCCGCCAGCGCCGCAATGCCGCCGCTGGCGCTTCCCCCAGCCAGCACTCCCCGTCTAAACCAAAGAAGCAGAAAGGCTTGGGTTCATGAAGTTTTCACCTGCCGGCTTGATCATTCTGGCCGCCGCCGGCATAGCAGTCGCGTCCGCGCAGACCGCTCCTTCCACTCCGCCAGTTCCCGGACAAGCGGCTCCAACAGCCCAGGACTCGCAAGCTTCCGAACCGGCCAAGCCTGCCGGAAAGGTAATCCTTTCCCGGTCCACTGACGAAAACGGCGAAGTCTCCACCCAGGGAAGCCCAGTCGCAACGCCTGTCGCTCAAAAAATAGCCGATGCCCCCACTGCGAACGACGCAGAGCGCCACGCTATCACCTTTACTGACTTCGACATGGACGTGCACCTCCGTCCTGCGGATCAGCACATCGCCGTTCGCGCCTTGATCACGGTCCGTAATGGCGGCACAAAGCCGCTCGCCCGCATTCCCCTCCAAATCTCGTCCTCGCTCAACTGGGAGCGCATTCGCATCCTCGCCCGCGGTGCTCCGGTAAAGGACGTAGCCTTCCCCGTCGCAATTCTCAACAGCGACGCCGACCACACCGGCCAGCTGCACGAAGCCGCCGTCCCTCTCACCCAGCCTCTTGCCGCCGGCGCAACGCTCCAACTCGACGTAACCTACTCCGGCGCGATTGCCCCTGACGCCCAACGTCTCCGGGTCATCGGCACCCCCGACGACGTGGCCCTTCATTCCGACTGGGACCAGATAGGCGTGGATTTCACTGGCTTGCGCGGCTTCGGCAACGTGGTCTGGTACCCCGTCTCCAGCGTTCCCGTCATTCTTGGCGACGGCGCACGGCTCTTCGACGAGATCGGCGAGCATAAGCTGCGCATGGCTGGAGCCCACTTCCGCCTGCGCCTCACCGTCGAGTTTCCACACGGTCGTGCTGCCTCCGTCGCGCTCATCAACGGCCATCTTGCCCCGCTCGCCGTCACGGAATCCGCCGGACCGGACGCGGAAGTCCCCGGCGTAGCCACTGCGGACAATGGCGGCGAAACCCTTGGTTATGAAGCGCCTAGCCTTTTCGTAGCCATTCGCACCCCGAAAAATGCCGCGAATACCATGATCTGGGTGCTTCCCGACGACGAAGCCTCAGTCCCCGCCTGGTCCGACGCCGCTGCAGCCGTAACCCCGTTCCTTCAGGGCTGGCTGGGCCAGCGTCCTCGTTCGCAGCTCACCCTTCTCGATCTGCCCGATTCTCAGGATGCCCCCTACGAAACCGGCTCCTTGCTCGCCACTGCAGTCCGTACCGCCAGTCCCGAGCAACTCACCGGCATAATGGCGCACGCGCTTACTCATGCCTGGATGGAATCCCCGCGCGCCTGGCTCTCGGAGGGTGTCGCCCACTTCATGGGGACTCTTTGGATAGAGAAGCAGCGCGGCCGCGACCAGGCACTCGGCACCCTCGAAGCCTCCCGCGCCGCCCTGGCTCTCGCCGAGCCGGATAGCCCCGGCCAAAGCGTGGGCCAGCCCCTAGCCGAGGCCATTTCGCCCGTCTACTACCGCACCAAGGCCACGTATGTCTTTTGGATGCTGCGCGCCCTCTGTGGCGACGCAACCCTTTCCGCCGCCCTCCGCGCCTACGATCCCAAGGCCGACGTAAGCCTCGGCTACGGTCACGATAACGGTCCCGGCACGTTTGAAAAGCTGCTCGAACAGGCCGGAACCCGCCACGACCTCTCCTGGTTCTTCAACGACTGGGTTAACGCCGACAAAGGCTTGCCCGACCTGACCATCTCCAACGTTTTTCCCACTGTCGAACAGGCCGGGAACTGGCTTGTGACCGTCGACGTGGCGAACAACGGCTTCGCTTCGGTCGAGGTCCCGATAACTGTTCGGTCCAATGAAAACTCGGTAACCCAGCGCGTACTCGTCCCTGCCCGCGGCAAATCTCCCCAGCGCTTGTTAATTCTCGGCAAGCCGCTGGAAGTCCAGGTGAACGACGGCACCATTCCCGAAAACGACTCGACAGTCCACATCACCAGGCTCGACCAGGCGGGGCAAAGTTCCTCCAGCCAGACCACGCCCCAGCCCTAGTCCAGGGCTACAAGATTTTCGTCTTTTGCAGGATCGAAACCTGGCTGTCACCTTCTGTTAACAATCGACAGCTAGCGTGGGAATCGTTCCCCTTTGCCCGCAACCCCTTAGCGGACAAAACCACAAGAACCACATGTTATCTCTTCAGAGGATGGTCCGTCATGATTCGCAGGTTACTCTTTTCCGCGGCTGCGGCAGCTTTGGCTTTGGCCATCGCTGGCTGCTCGAGCTCAAACAATACGGCCAGCACACAACCGACTTCCCCTCCTGCCACACCCACACCGCTTGGACAGCCGGTCACTCCCATCACCCATCTGATCGTGATCTTCGGCGAGAACATCTCGTACGACCACTACTACGGAACCTATCCCAAGATCGCCTATAGTGCGGCTAATCCCGCCGATGCAAACGAGATCGACCAGACCAATTTCTCCGCGACCGCGACAGCCCCGGCAAACAACAACCTGGTCGCTCCCTTGAACCCCAGCACCTGGGCTGCGCTGACAAGCCCCACGCTGCTCACCACCAACCCCAACAGTCCAACCGGCTCAGGGGCGACATATAACGGCGCCAATGCAGTCAATCCCTTCCTGCTCTGGAACGATCAGGCCGCCACGGCCGACCAGAATCACTCCGCCAAGCCGGAGCAGATTGCTTATGACAACGGCGCGGTGGATAAGTTCCCCGGCTCGACAGGTTCGACGGCCTCGGTGCCGGCATCCGTCTCCAGCGACAGTCCTGCGGATCTCACCAAAGGTCAGGTGATGGGCTACTTTGACGGCACCACTGTTACAGCCCTGTGGAACTACTCGCAGTCCTTTGCGATGAACGACAACGCCTACACCTCGCAGTTTGGTCCTTCGACTCCAGGAGCCATCAATCTCATCTCCGGCCAAACCAACGGCCTTTCTGCCACGCTCAATCTGATTCCCGGCACCACAGGTGTGCAGCCCGGACAGTGCACGCCGAGCGCCACCAACACCTGCACCACCAGTGCCGGAACTGCCGTACCCGACGGCAACGGAGGCTTTACGCTAGTGGGCGACGCCGACCCCATTGGCGATGTTTGCTCCACGGGAACTGTCGAAGTATCCATGGCCGGCAAAAACATCGGCGATCTGTTGAACGCACAGAACGTCACCTGGGGATGGTTTCAAGGCGGCTTTAATCTCGGTGCTCAGCCCAACTCCAATGGCAGCTACGGCTGCAACCGCAACACTCCCGGAACACAGGGAAACTACGAGACCGATCCGGATTACATCCAGCACCATCAGCCCTTCCAGTACTACAAATCCACGCAGAACCTGAAGCACCAGCGGCCCAGTTCGGAAACCGCCATCGGCTATACGAACATCCCGGGAACCACTACGCCCGATCCCGCCAACCACGAGTACGATACCAGCGACTTCTTCGCCGCACTAAACCTCAATAACCTGCCCTCGGTCTCCTTCCTCAAGGCTCCTGGATACGCGGATGGCCATCCTGGCTACTCCGATCCGATCGATGAGCAGCGCTTTATCGTGCAGGTGCTGAATGCCGTCATGAATAGCCAGGAATGGGCTTCGACGGCCATCATCATCACCTATGACGACTCCGACGGCTGGTACGACCACCAGATGCCGCCCATCGTTAACCCCTCCAGCAGCTCTCTCGTCGACGCACTGGGTGGCACAGGCGTCTGCACCGGCGTGACCGGCGCTGCCTCGCAACAGGGCATCACCACGCCCACCACTCCGTTGCTCGGCAATGACGGCAATCCCGCCCTGGGCCGTTGCGGTTACGGCACCCGCATTCCGTTTGTCGTCATCTCGCCCTTCGCCAAAACCAACTACATCGACCACACGCTCCTCGATCAGAGTTCTGTAATCCGCTTCATTGAGGACAACTGGCTCGGCGGACAAAGAATTCAACAAGGCGGCTCGTACGACACCATCGCCGGGTCAATTGAAGGCATGTTCACCTTCAAAGCCACCAACCCGGACGTTATAGATTCCCAGAAGAGGATGCTGGTGCTTGACCCTTTCACCGGCAGAAAACAGGGCCAACGATAGCTCCTTAATCGAGTAAGCTAATGAAGTAACGGGCTTCCGCACATTTCTCAAAGCGAGGGATGTTCGGAAGCCCACACCTTTCTTACTATCTTTCGGCTCAAGTACTATTTATCTCATCGGAAACGACGAACACTCTTGGACACCACGCGTAGAAAGCTCTTGATCGAAGCCGGCCGCTGTGCCGCTGCATTAGCCGCATCGCAAATCGGCGTTCTCAACGCAGCTGGCCTTCAATCCCCGCAGCAGCCCGGCCCGGCGCACACGCACGCCATGCCCGCCATGGATCATCCTTCCGCACCTGCCTCTGCAATCCCCGTTCATCGCCCTCTGCGCGTCGATCACCTGGAGAAGTTTGTCGATCCGCTACCCATCCCGCCTGTCGCTCGTCGAGCTGGCCAGCGTACCTCTCCGGATACCAAGTCCGCCCACCCGCTCCCCTTTTACCGCTTCACCATGCGGCAAATCCAAACCAGCGTCCATCGCGATGTGCCGCCCACACCTATGTGGAGCTACGGCGAAACCGTTCCCGGCCCGACGATCGAAGCCCGCAGCGGCCAGCCGTTGATGATTGAGTGGGCCAATGCTCTTCCCACCAAACATTTCCTGCCCATCGACCACACCCTCCACGGCGCAGCTGCCGATCAGCCGGAAGTCCGCACTGCCGTCCATGTGCACGGCTCCAAGGTTCCACCGCAGTACGACGGATTTCCTGAAGACTGGCAGATCCCCGGCAAATCCATCCAGGCCGTCTATCCGCTCAACCAGGATGCGGCGACGCTCTGGTACCACGACCACGCCATGGGCATCGAGCGCCTTAATCAGTACGCCGGCCTGTTCGGCTTCTTCCTCATCCGCGATCAAGCCGAGGACGCGCTCAAGCTGCCCAGCGGCAAATATGAAATTCCCCTCGCCTTCGCCGATCGCCTCTTCTCTGAAGACGGCTCGCTCTATTACCCCGACTCGGGCGATCCCGCTGCTCCGTGGATTCCCGAACTCTACGGCGACGCCATGCTGGTCAACGGCAAGCTGACTCCGTATCTCGACGTCGAGCCCCGGTCGTATCGGTTTCGGATATTGAATGCAGCCAACTCCCGCACCTACATCTTTTCTCTTTCCAACGGGCAGAGTTATGTGCAGATCGGCACCGATCAGGGCTTGCTGTCTGCGCCTGCCGAACTCAATCAAGTCTCTCTCTCACCGGGGGAGCGCGCCGACGTGGTCATCGACTTCAGCAGCGCCCGCGGCCAGAGCATCACGCTCAATAATCAGTCCTGGGAACTGATGCAATTCCGGGTTGCAAACAACGCCGGGCAGTCCCTAGTCCCTAGTCCCTCAGTCCCTGGTCCCTCAGTCCCTGGTCCCTCAGTCCCTGGTCCCTCAGTCCCAGCCCTTCTTCGCACCATTCCCCGCATTCCCGAATCCGAGTCGGTGAAGACGCGCCTCATGATCCTGCGCGAGTACATGAGCCGCGAACCAAAACGCATGCTCATGCTGCTCAACGGTACCCGCTGGCACGAACCCGTCACCGAACGCCCTGAGCTGGATTCAGTCGAGATCTGGAGCTTTGCCAACACCACCGGGGACATTCATCCCATCCACCTGCACCTGGTCCGCTTTCAGGTACTCGACCGCCAGAGCTTCGACGCCGACGAATATCTCCTGTCCGGCAAGCTTAACTATGTCGGTGTCCGCACGTCGCCTCCGCCAGGAGACAGCGGATGGAAAGATACAGTGCAGACTTATCCTGAAACCGTTACCCGCATCATCGTGCGATTTGAGGGTTACGTGGGCCGCTACGTCTGGCACTGCCACCTGCTGGAGCACGCCGCGAACGAAATGATGCGCCCCTTCGAAGTGATCCCGAAACCTACGGCTAGCTTGGGTCCGCCTGAAGGGTACGGGCTTCAGCCCGTACGTCCCAGCGTGGGTCTGCCTGAAAGGTACGGGCTTCAGCCCGTACGTCCAAGCCCAATAGTGGTTGGGCTTTAGCCCTGAGGGATGGCTTTATTGAGTTTGCATTCCCTCGGCGGCTTGAACGCACTGTCGTCCCTGGACTTTTTCAAACTTCATGGACAGACTCTATGAGAATCTACGGCCCGATATCTTCCTGCTCGCGGAAGCACGCCCTAAACCTCCGCAGTCTGCGCCAAAGTTCCAGCGAGCACCTTGACCCCGCGCAGATCGATTTTCCCCGTTCCCAGCATTGGAATCGCATCAACATGGAAGAATTGGTTGGCGCGCGGTTTCCACAATGCAGGAAGGTCGCACCCAGGCAACTTCTCCAGCACCGGTGCCAGCTTCTGGTTCGAAAGGGTTGTGATGACTACGATGCGTTCGCCCTTCTTGTCGTCTGGAAGTGATGTGACAGCAAACACCTGCTCTGTGACGCCGGCCAGATCGTGCAGCTTGTCTTCAATCTTGATGTGCGGGACCATCTCGCCACCAATCTTGCTGAAGCGTGAAAGGCGGTCGGTGATAGTGAGAAAGCCGTCCTCTTCCATCAACGCGACGTCCCCGGTTGTGTACCAGCCATTCCGCAACACCTCGGCTGTCTTTTCCGGCTTGCCAAGATAGCCCTTCATCACGTTCGGCCCCTTCACGAGCAGCATTCCGGCAGTCCCAGGCGCAACCGGTTCACCTGTGTCGAGATCGACCACTCTTACCGATACGCCCGGCAGCGGATGCCCGATCTTGCCGCGCCGCGCACCCACCTGGCGGAATCCCGATGCACGAAAATCGCGGCCATTCACCGTCACTACCGGCGAACACTCGGTGCAGCCGTAACCCTCCAGCGGGCGAATCCCGAATGTATCTTCGAATGCAAGAGCGACGCGTTCGGGCAGCTTTT
>JBELAI010000212.1:0-10345 GCA_049508975.1 Occallatibacter sp.
TCCCTGGCTCATGAACTCAGTCAACCGATCAGCGGTGCTATGACCAACGCCAACGTCTCGCTGCGATTGCTCGAGCGGGACGAACCTGATCTCGATGTTCTGCGCAAGGCTGCCACCAGAATTGCAAGAGATGTGCAACGTGCTGCTGAAATTATCGGCAGGATCCGCTTCCAATTCGAGAAGGGGGCCCAGAATCGGGAGGTTTTTGACATCAACGAGATCATTCGAGAAACCGCCGCGCTCCTGCGCGGCGAGGCCGTGCGATACAACATATCGGTCCGGACGGAACTGGCAGCCGATCTGCCTCAGATCGTCGGCGATCGCGTGCAATTGCAGCAGGTCGCGATGAATCTAATCGTGAACAGCATCGAAGCGATGAAGGACGTTGACGGAATACGAGAGATGGTCATCAAGTCGCAGTGGAGTGACAACGAGCAGATTCTTGTTTCGGTCATTGATACCGGCATTGGGCTTCCTCCGCAGCTTGCGGAACAGATATTCGATCCGTTCTTTACAACCAAACCCCATGGCACCGGCATGGGGCTCCGCATCAGCCGGTCAATCATTGAGTCGCACGGTGGGCGCTTGTGGGCCGACTCCGCCGCTGGGCGCGGCGCGACGTTTCATTTCACCCTACCAACTACGGTTGCAAACCGTAGTTAATTACTTGATTGTCATACTGCTCTCAGGCCTCCGTCCGCCGCACGGAACTTGCGGAGTGTTTCTGCGCGGTTTCGGAGCCGCGCACGGATCATCAGAACGCCGAAGCAATGGGAGTGCGCTCTCGTTCCGATTTGCTAATATCCAATCCACATTCCGATCCACAACATCTACCGGCTTGCACGACTTCGATGGACTTATGTGTTCCTACCGGGTTTGTATGTCGTTGAAAAACCTGAAACAACAAGCTGTCACCGAAGAGGTTAAATTTCCACATGGCCGATAAATCGGCATTCGGGAAAGGTAGCCCTTCGCGCTACTGATGCCATAACCACTCATCGACACCTGGTTACGCGCGATTGTAGTGATTACTCCACGAAAGCGTTGAAGCGGTCAGAATCGATGTTGCGCCTGGATCGTCACATAATCGAAACAGCCCCTTAAGCGATTTGAAGGAACGTCTCTGCAACAGAGCGGCGATTGGCGATACATTTGTGCTATCCAGATTGACTGTACCCAAAGAGTGTCGCGGGTGTGGGAATCAACCGCAGCGCACCCAGCGCGAGCCGCAAGGACCGGTCTCCAAGGCGGAGGCAGTACGAGGGAGTCCTATAAACTTGGCTGCTCGTGATTCGTATCGACGGCGGATCGTCATCCGGAAGAAAACCGCCGCTACAAGAACCACCTTCACCTTGTTCACATTTCCCGCAAGATTAGGTTGCTAGTGCAGAGCCAAGGCGGTGATCCGGCATTGCGTGCATTGTTCTTTGTACAGGCCTCTCAACTTCTGTTCAGCTTCGGCCCTCGTCTGAACAGACAGGGCATGCATTCCAGCGGAATTCAGTGCATCAGCATATGCAACCTGCGCCAGCAGGTAGCGCGGGTTGCCCACGCCGACGGTCTGCAGCAGGTTGGAGCATCCGATACGCATATTGCTCAATGCGTCTCCGATATTGCCATTCTTCAGATATGCTTTGCCCAACAGCATGTAGGCCCAGCCGAGGGTAGGATTCTGTTCGTCTTGAGAACTCGCCAAGTAGTCTATTTCCGTCTGGAAACCGGCTCTTGCGGCGGGCTTGTTGCCCCGCAGCTCCGCGAGCCAGGCCTGGGAAGAGGTAACAAATGCATAGAAGTCATTCCCCAGTGTTGGCGCCATCCTTGACTCTTCAATTGCCTTATCCAGCCATAACTGAGCTTTCCTGGTGTGCTTTAGGCCGAGTTCAAGATCTGCGAGACTCGCGCAGTCACTGGCAACGCCTGCGTGATCGTTAATCTGCCAATCCACCTGGAGTGCGCGCATTTCCATACGAGCGGCGGCATCGAACTGGAACATGTCGCGGTAGAGCGTTCCAAAGGCGCTCAAGGCCGTTGCGTATTCAGCGGCATCCTCCTCGCGCTTACGAAGAATCTGCAGGGCATTCTCGTAGGCGGTCGTTGCCTCCTGATACCTGCCTTGAAACTCGTAAGCTGAACCGAGAACTGTCCACCCTTTGCCGGGCTCGGTTCCAGTTACTTGCTTAGACTCAAGTGCCGGTCCCGCTAGTTCAATCGCTTCTTGGTAGTGACCTTGCGAAGCTAGCTGCGCAGCAGTGCGGAGCTGTTGATGAACATCCGCCTGCGCAGAAAGCGACAGAGCCAAAGAGAGTTGTATCGGAAGCAAAAACGTCCAGAGTCGACTCATGCGGACGTGGCTCCTTTCGACGTTATCTTGGAATCCAGATGTGCTGACCCTACGTCAACGAATCCAGGCACACACGATGCAAACCCAGAATCGCCAACCATTACGACAACGCACAGTGGCTCCTTGTACAGGCATGGCGTCGCTCCGGTGTCGCGCGACATTCAGGGACAACGGGTGTGCTTGGGAACTCAATGAGTGGACGGCGCTGCTCTACCCGGCGTTTGACCGAATACCAACAACTCAAACGTTCCGGGGACCATTTCTGGCGGCGTATGCGGTTGTGTAGGCTGAGGGCCGAGTTGGGCGGTCACCAGATAGACGCGGTGGGTCTTGGGATCGAGCTCCATCGTACGTGCACCGCGCTGTGTGGGTACATTGGCGATCACCGAAAACACGTTCGCAGCGTCCTCGTGGACCACCGTCAAAGTGCCATCCCCATTCGAGCTGAATACCAAGTTCGTGGCTGGGTCGAATCGATTTGCATCCACTCCTTCGCCGATTGGAATGGTTGTCACAACTTTGCCGGTATTGGAGTTCATCACAACCAATGTTCGATTGCGACAACCTACAAAGAGGCGGTTATGCACGGCATCGATCGCCATTCCAGACGGGCTCTCACCGGGCGCCAGCGACCAGCGGTTCAGAATCCGAAGGCTTATTGAGTCGATCTGAACTACCTCGTTCTTGTCTTCAAGGTTGTTGTAGATATGACCGCGGCCATCGGACGCCGCGAACTCTGGGCTGCCGCCGAGTTCAGCGCTTCCTACGACCTCACCTGTCGCCGCATTCACCGCTGTGACTTTGCCGTCGCCGCTAAAGACAAAGACTCGCTTTGAACTTGAATCGTAGATGATCCCGTCGGGGCTGTTCCCGGTCTTGGCAGTTGCAATCTTATTCAGAGTTCGGAGATCGAAGATCGTGATTTGATTTGCTTCATCCTCGGTGATGAAGCCTCGGCCAAATTCTGGCGCAATTGCGATTCCATGAACACCCTGAATTCCCGGAATGTCTCCAACCACCTGATAGCTGTCCACATCTACTACCATCACATGGGACCAGCGGGAGATATAAATTCTCCTGGCCTGGTGATCGATTGCAAGATAATCCCAGAAACCCTCTCCGCCAAGGGTCAAACGAGTCAACAGATGGTAGTCGGCTGCGGCGGCCGCGAAGAGTCGAAGACCAGTTGCCGAATACACCGTAAAGGTCGCTAGAACAATCAGCACCAATCGAATTCCATACCATTTCGCTCTCACCCGACCTGCCTCCTCAATGGGACCATCAGTGTTGGAGCTTCACAGGAGCTTTCTTGCTTGGAAGTCATTTCCAAAGCTGTGTACATGCAGGCTATCCCCGATGAGTTTCTCTCTTCCACCGATTTGGCGTAAGACGCTCTTTTACGGGTGCAGGATGGACAATTTAAGGAAGGAGGGAAGGGAGATCAGCCGCCCATTTCGTGGAAGAACGATGCACGGAAATTTCGGCTTAGCGTCACCTCAGCACCGTTAACCAGCTTTACGATGTAATCGCCATGAAAAAGCGGGTGCAGCCCCCGGACCGCGGATTTACGGACAACTGTCGATCGATGAATACGAACAAACTGGTTTGGGTCAAGTTTGCCCTGCAAACTCTGAATCGTTTGCCGCGCAATGTGGGTCCCGGCTGTTGTGTGAACCACAACGTATTTGTTGGCCGCTTCGATCCAAAGAATCTGGTCAACCGGCACGAAAACAAAACCGCTCTCAACTCGAATGGAGAGCCGGGTGAGCCAGCGGCCCGCATCCCTTTCGATCTCTCTTTCGGTAAGATTCAGCCTCCGCTGCGCGCGCTCCAAGGCCGTCACAAGCCTATCTTTGTCGAAAGGCTTGCGGAGATAATCCACCGCCTCGACTTCAAAGGCGCGCACCGCGTATTCGCTATAGCCGGTTACAAAAATGAAGAGCGGCAGATTCGGCGAGTCGAGCCTCTCCACCATGTCAAGTCCATCCAAATCGGGCATCTGGATGTCGAGGAACACAATGTCAGGCAAGAGCCGTCCGATCTGCTCCATGCCTTCAGCACCGCACGATGCCTCACCTACGACCAGGACATTAATTTCGCCTTCCAGAAGTTCGGTCATATAACGGCGCGCGTGAGGCTCGTCATCTACGATCAATGCGCGCATTGGTGTTTGTGCCATCTGTCCGGAATTCCTCGATCCGCCCGGTCTATTCGAGCTAATGAACAATGTGACTTTTAGCCGGTATTCTCCCGGAACCAAAATCGATTTCAGTGTCCTCGAATCCTTCGAGGCGCAAAGCTGACCCGTCACGGCTGCTTTTCTTCTCGGTGATCTTATACGGAATGGAGATATCGATCTGAACGCCGCCTTGTGGCCGATTAACGTATTGAAACGTGAATGAATCCTTGTAGTGCAGGCGGAGACGGTCTTTGGTGTTGGTGAGCCCCACTCCGGACCGAGAAGGCCTCGATGCCCAAAGGTTGGGTGGCCCGTCATTTGAGATCATCAGACGAAGCCATTCTTGCTCTCGGTGCGCCCTGAAGCGGACCTCGCACACGCCCGTAATGCGTGCTGCACCATGTCGGATGGCATTCTCGAAGAGCGGCTGCAGCAGCAACTGGGGAACTTCGCAACGCGTGGCCTCCGGCTCAATATCGTAGTCGATTACCAGACGTTCCCCTAGCCGTAACTTCTCAATTCCCAAATAAAGGTCTGCAAATTCCAGTTCTTCGGCGAGACTGCGCAGCGGACGGCCCGTGTCCTCCAAAGTGAGCCGAAGCAGCTCTCCGAGTGCAATGACCATGCGGCGAGCCGCAGGCGGCTGCTCTACGATCAAGCCGGAGATGGTATGCAGGGTGTTGAACAAGAAATGGGGATGCAGTTGCATTTGCAACGCGTCGAGTCGCGAAACGGCAAGCTGCCTCTCCAGTTCTGCTGCTCGTGTCCGCTCCATCTGAAGGCTTTGCCAGATTCTCAATCCTTCCAATGCGACAACCAGAACGATGCCAATTAGAACGTCAACAGGGAAAAACCTGCCTGATTCCGACTTAAGGAATGACCAAAGCGTCAGGTCGGCTGAGTGATAAGGGAAATATGTGTAGAACAAGATGGCCCACTGGATGACCATCACTGGCGCCGCAAGGGCAGCGACAATCAGCAATAACGTCGCCGCGTTCCGGCTCCTGCGTGGTCCGTCCAGTGGAAAGCTACGCGTGCATCGAGTCAGAAATGGCAATAAAAGAGCCCATAGAGCGAAATGTACAGCGTTTGCATAAAGGGCGAACGTGGGAGGCTTATGATCGCCTATATTTCCGACCAGGAGAACACCAGTGAAAAAGAATGATGCGAGCGCCCAGCCCGCAAGCACAAATCGCATTCGCACGAGATTTCGCATAGTCAGACCCCGTCCTGACTGAAGGGTAATACTGTAAGCCTGCTCATGACCACGGTCGCCTCCAGAGCTAAGTCGAAGAGCTTAACGGCAGTGTCCGCACTCGTTTTCCAGTGGCGGCAAAAATTGCGTTCGAGACCGCCGGCCCGATGGGAGGCACGGTGGGCTCGCCGATTCCGGAGGGAGACTCCGCAGAGTCTACAATGTACACCTCCACCTTCGGCATTTCGTTCATGCGCAACACTCGATAGCCGTTGAAATTCGATTGCTCGACACTGCCCTGTTTCAGCGTGATTGTGCTGCTTAGAAATGCTCCCAGGCCAAACGCAACGCCGCCCTCGACCTGTGCGCGGATCACATCGGGATTGATCGCAATGCCGCAATCGACTGCGCAGACGACACGATCCACATTGACGTTGCCATCCGAAGCGACAGTCACCTCGGCGACATAGGCAAGCGAGGTGTGAAAGGAATAATGAACTGCCAATCCGCGCCCCCTGCCTGGCGAAAGAGCCGTTCCCCATCCAGCCTTCTCCGCGGCCAGTTGCATAACCTGTCTGTCGCGGGGAAACTTCGCAAACAGAGACTGACGCATTGGTGCCGGTGCCGTCAGCTGCTGGATCGTCTTGTTGCGCGGATCCTTCGAGAGAAGTTCCAGACGGAACTCGTAAGGATCTTTTCCCGCAGCATGGGCGACATCGTCCAGAAATGTTTCGACCGAGAACGCCGTATGGCTGTCTCCTACCGAGCGCCATTGATCCACGGGAATGGGGAGAGCAGTCGTATGAAGGTCAACAAAAATGTTCGGAATATCGTACGGAATGTTGCTCGCGCCTGCGACCGAGGTAATGTCGATTCCATCGATAATGAAGCCGGGATCGGCGCCGAGGACCGATTGTCCGACAATCCGATGTTGCCAGGCGATCAGGTTCCCTTGTTCGTCGAGTCCCGCCACAAGCCTGTGAAGATACATGGGTCGGAACGGCCCGGTTTGAATATCCTCCTCGCGCGTCCACAGCAACTTCACCGGCGCCCGCCCGCCGATGGCCTTCGCGATCTCCACCGCTTGCGATGCGTCGCCTCCGCGGCGTCCGAAGCTGCCACCCCCGTAGAGGGAGTGAATGAATATTTGCTCTTGCTTCAGGCCAGTGATTCGGACGCCATCATCCTGGATATCCGAGACACTCCAATCACCTGTCCAAATGTCGCACTGGTTCGTGGACAAGCGCACAACAGCGCTTAATGGTTCCATAGGGGCATGAGCTAAATATGGGTATTCGAAGTCCGCCGTGATCGTGCGGGCAGCTCGCGCAAGCGCCTGCGCGCAGTCCCCGTCGCGGCGCGCAATGGCGCCTGGTTGCGCTAAGAGGGCTCGGTATTCCGCGATGAGCTCAGGAGTGCCGCGCATTTCAGCCTTGCTTTCGTCCCATTCAATGTGCAGCAGGTCGCGTCCGTGCCGGGCTGCACTAAACGAGTTGGCGATCACCGCGACGCCAGTGGATATCTGCACCACATCTGTCACACCGGGCAAGGCCTTTGTAGCAGCCGCGTCGAAACCACGCACCACTGCGCCAAAGCGGGGTGAGCGCGCTACCACGGCTGTGAGCATACCTGGCAGCGAAAAATCACTTGCAAAGACGGCGGTCCCCAGAGTCTTCGACTTGCAATCGATGCGGGGCAGTCGCACCGCGCCAATCAATTTGAAGTTCCTTGGATTTTTGAGCGTTACATCCGCGGGTACAGGCAGCAATGCCGCCTCTTCCGCCAATTCGCCGAAGGTCGCTTGCCGTGACGATAAATCATGCTTGACGATCCCACGATCCGTAAGGAGTTCACTTTCCGGGACACGCCACTTCTTCGCCGCGGCACTCAATAACATGGCTCGCGCTGTTGCTCCCGCGCGGCGATACTGCTCCCAGGAATTAGGAATGGAATTACTTCCTCCGGTCGCCTGAGAACCGAATTGCAGGTTCTTATACAAGGCTCGATCCGCAGGTGCGGATTCCACGCGTACCTGTGCCCAGTCGGCGTCGAGTTCCTCCGCCAGGATTGTCGCGAGGCCTGTATGGATGCCTTGCCCGGCTTCGCAGTGCTTGGAAATAATCGTCACAATGTTGTCTGGTGCGACCCTCACAAAGGCATTAGGCGCCAGGGTGTGCTGTCCAGCTCCAGTCTGTGCTTCGACGAATCGACCTCCGCGCCGAGGAAGCCAGAAGCCGAGAATCAAACCGGCAGCGGTCGAAGAGCCAGCCTTGAGAAACTGGCGCCGGTCGAAGGCCGCAACCTGAGTGCCGGAGGACATCGCTTACCCTCTGTGAGTCGAGGCAGCTTCATGAATCGCCGCCCGGATGCGTACATACGTGCCGCATCGACAGATGTTCCCGCTCATTGCCGTGTCTATCTGATCATCGGTAGGGGCAGGCGTCTGTTTCAGCAGAGCAATGGCGGACATAATCTGTCCAGGCTGGCAATAGCCGCATTGGGGAACATCGAGTTTCTCCCACGATTCAAGCACAGCCTGCGCCACTGAACCGGAGACACCCTCTATAGTGGTAATCTGCCGGCCAGCGACGGAGTGAACCGGCGTCACACAAGAGCGAATCGCCCGACCATCGAGATGCACCGTGCACGCTCCACACAGAGCCATTCCACAGCCATATTTCGTCCCCGTGATCCCTGCGGATTCACGGATGGCCCAAAGAAGCGAAACATCCGGTTCCACCTCCAGCTCGAGGTTTCTACCATTCAGCAGCAGCGATACAGCCATAGTCTCACCCTCACCGACTAAGTTATCTATTTTTGCCGATCAATGGTTGCGACATGTCGCAGGGCGCGCCTCAAACGGTGCGAAACGGCAAACGGCGATCCGAATCGCATATTGCTTTTCTTCCCCGACGAGTATCCCTCGGCGTCAACCTGCGGGCGGCCGCTGAAGCAGTGCGAAGAGGAAGATATTTGACACAACGCCAGGCGAACTTTGCTGGGCGTTCGATTCCCTTCATTGGAAAGAAGCCAGCAACTTGTACGTAGATGGCCTTCGGTTCATGCGCGCGCGTCAATCAAGAACCCAAAGTCACTCGGTAGCTTGGTGCTGAGTCTTTTACGCTCCTTCCTTTGTCTCGTGGGATAGAACGCATTTCCAGCTCCCGTCTTTCCAAATCCATACGTCCGTTGCACGCTCCATCACATCGAAGGGTTTGCCGCCAAATGTGCCTGAAGTGTGGACCTTCGCCGTCACCAAGGCGACATTTCCGTAAAGGTGCACTCTGGGTTCTGAAACCTCATATGCTTTGCGCGTCAAGTAGCCCTGCTTTATTCCTTCGGGAAAGATCGACTTCCCTTCGGCCACGCCGCCCCTTGCAGAAATAACCGCCCAGTCATCCGATAGGCATCGTGCAATGCCATCCACATCGTTATTTTGCAATGCTCTTGCCAATTCCACTTCCGCAGCCCACACGCTGTCCGCGGTCGGTCCCGCCGCTGGCTTGGCGTCCCCGGCAGCTTGAGCTTTCGCAAAGGGCGCGATGAGCAAACCGACGATAGTCAATATGAGAATGCCATTCATCGTCCACATGTCCTTTCGTTTCGCGGCTTCCGCAACCTCAGTTTGAATTGCTAAGCTGCTTAACCGGGCTCCGGCAGGATTCCTATTCATCCATCTCGTAAGATTCATGTTCGTTTTCCTACATCTTAGGGCTTCGCCAAATGTCCACCAGGCCCTCCCTTAGTGCTTATGGGAATCGCCAGAGGAACTCGCCTGGGGCGGCTTTTTCGCCATTACAACCATCAGTGCTTCCGGCCCGTCGCCTGTCAAATAAGGCACCATTGAGGGCGATTTCGATTCGTATCCCACGTCTTTCACGGTTTTGTTTGGCGCATAAAACATCACGTGCGGAGGCACGGCGCCCCACTGCTTGGCCCCGGAATCGTAGAAATAGTTTTCGTTCGACATCATGTAAAGAAAACCCGGCCCGGGCGCTTTGTAACGGCCATCCTCATATCCCCGCGCGATGTCATCCTTGATCTCTGCTTCTGACCTACCCTGTGCCCGCAGTTCTTCCCTGCGCATGGCAGTCATCATAAGAGTTCGGCTGCCTTCGGCGTCGAAGCACGCCGGCGCTGCCGAAACTTGCATTGTTTCTTTGAATGAGCGCCAAATGAAACAACTAATGCCGTTAGTCCCCTCGCGAGCTTTCTCGTAGCCTTTAGGTCCCAAAACATAAACTGTGGCCTTATTGGATACCTCGACTGGGGCCGCGCTCAAGGCCAGTTCGATCTGCCGCTCGCGGGGGGTGGAGGAGGTTACTGTAGGATCCTGCGGCGTGTCTTGAGCCGCCGCACTGCTGAATAGAACGCCGAATGACAGGACACCCGCAAAAGTCGTTGTCATTAGTCTCGTCTGCTTCATGTGTGTCTCTTTCTCGGAGTAAAGTGATCAATTGCGTTCGCAAATCTGCCCAACGCCACAATGTATATTTGCTCGGGGCTGACAATCTCAATTCACAACAGCTAAACCTTGTATCTACAGTTGATCTCGCTTCAGGAGAGACGCCGGAGACATGCGGAGACTCTAATCTCCCCAAAAGATCGACGAACCGATTGGCTGCTGCAG
>JBELAI010000213.1:0-13031 GCA_049508975.1 Occallatibacter sp.
GGGCTGCCGTACGCAGTACTATCAGTTTCCCACGTCTGGCCCTAGGCGAAACAGCCTGAAGAAGTTTTTCGTGGTTGCGGAAGCAATTTCTTCGTCGGAAACAGCCAGCAAACCAGCTAAGGTGTGGGCGGTGCGGGTCACCCATGCCGGCTCATTCCGCTTTCCTCGATCTGGAGCCGGAGCCAGCCAGGGCGCGTCCGTTTCCACCAGAATCCCATCCAGTGGTAGCATGGCAGCCACATCGCGCAGGGGCTGAGCTTTCGGATACGTGAGATTTCCAGCGAAAGAAATCAGGAATCCCAAGTCGAGCGATCGCCGCGCCTGTTCCCATCCTGCGCCAAAACAGTGCATCACGCCGCCCAGCGCGGTTTGTCTCCAGTGCTCTTCCAAAACCAGCAAAAGGTCGTCCCAGGCGTCGGTAGACTCGTAAGTTCCCCGGCAATGAATCAGGATAGGCCGCTTGCGCGCGGCGGCAATCTCCATCTGGCAAATCAGTATCTGGCGCTGGATTTCGTGTGCTGCGCCTTCGTGGTAATAGTCCAGGCCGATTTCCCCGCACGCAATAACCTCAGGCTCCGCCAGCAGCTTGTCGAGTTTCGCAAGCACAGCGTCGTCCGCTTCAGTCGTATTGTGCGGATAAACTCCGGCGCTCGCATAGAGCCTGGGGAATTTCGCGCCTTGGGCTGACTGCGGGTTGAATTCGCGGCAAAGAGCCAAAGCCCCGTCCATCCCAGCAGCGTGTTCGCCAATCCCGATAGCCAGCACTATCCCGACGTTGGCCTCCCAAGCCCGCGTGAGCATGGCTGCCCGGTCTTCGAAGTAGCGTTCGCTGTCCAGGTGTGCGTGGGAATCAATCAGCAAGTAAGACCTCTAAGAAACATGAACGTCAATTTGGAGAAATCGCTGGTGGATGAATCACCCGCAGTCCCAGATGCTTTTCGAATGGCTCAAAGTCACTGTCGTGGTGAAGCAACTGGTGACCTTCCGCGATACAGAATGTGGCGATAATACAATCAATCGTCTTGCGAATGGTAACGCCCCGCCTTTGCAGCAATCGAAAGTTCTGTGCGGCAGCTATGGACAAATCTGCCCTCAGACCTTCGAAGACTGAAAGCGTCAGTAGTTGTTCGCGTGTTTCGCGAAATTGTCGATCATGACGAATTCCTTGCAGAACTTCGCACAGGATCAGGCTCGTCAGCCCGATCTCTCGCTGCCCGATCGCATTTTCCAACCAGGTCGTATGGCTGCTCAGTTTGTCGTTGAGATAGTCAATCCACACCGAGGAGTCGACAATGACCATGCTGCCTGTGCTTCCTTGAATTCAATCCGCGTTTTGCTACGCCGCAGGTTCCGTACGCCTTTCATTCGGAGCGTCTTCTTCCCAATTCAGAAAGCGGCCCTCGCGCATGGCCGCAAGGTCGCCTTCCCATTGAACCTTGCCTCGGAGCTTTTTGACGCCTTCCTGAGCCTTTAATCGAACTAACATCTGGAGTCCCTGCTCCACAGCGGCTTTCTTGGTGGCCGCGCCAGTTGCAGCCATCGCCTTCGCCATCAATTCATCGTCAATATCAATGTTGGTCCGCATCGCCCGCACCCTCCCATGTGTAAGGATAGCACGATTTATGTGTATTGGGGCTGGATCAACGTGCTGGGTGCAACAAGAACCAAGGTCCATTTGAGCCCGTCTCCCGAGAGACTGTAAAGGTCGCGTTGGAGTCAAAGGATGCGAAGTTTTGTCCCTCCGGAGTGACGATTCCGAGTTCGTCAGGTAAGTTTCCTTCTACATTTGTCGGCTCATTCTCTTGGTGGACGACTTTGCCGTTTTTCAAAAAGACGTACCGATCTTCCATTTCTTGATAGTTCTCATCCTTCACGCCCAGAGTCCTGGTGCGTTCCTCTTCGGTTGTAGCGTCGTTGAAGTAGAAACCCTTGTCCCAATCAAATGGGGTCAAATGCCTCAACTGGATGCTGCACGGGGTAACCGGGTGGCACCGTTGGCGAACTTCGCGAACAACTGAGTGTGCGATCATACCTTGGTGCGGCCCGCAAGAAGACAGCAGAGGCAGCAAAGCGGCTGCCCTACACGCAAGCCGCCTCGTTGCTCTTTTCATGGTAGTGATCTCAGAATGGTTTGCCTCATTTAAGTCTCGCCCCAAGCGGCACATCCTCCAGGAACCCGGCCAGCACCGGCGCGCCATCCGGCAGCGAAGCCGCCAGAAGCATCCCATTCGACTCCAACCCTCTCATCTTTCGCGGAGCCAGGTTGGCCACGATCACGATCTTTCGTCCGATGAGCTTCTCCGGCTCATAATACTGAGCAATCCCGGCCAGAATCTGTCGCTTCTCATACCCCAGGTCCACTTCGAGGCGCAGTAGCTTGTCCGCCTTCGGTACCCGCTCGGCGACAAGAATCTGCGCCACCCGCAGGTCGACCTTGACGAAGTCGTCGATGCCGATGTGTTGCGGCTCCTGCGCCGGCGCTGCACCCTCCGCCGGATTCAAAGGCGCGCCCCTCGGAGCGTCAATCTGCGTCGAGCTTAGCCGGCTGCTCGCCAGCTCAGCGGGCACCGCATGTACATGGGTTGTAGGGACCGGCTTCTCTGCATCGACTGGCCCGGTAGTATTCGGCGTGACAGCATCCGCCACGTGAGCAACCGAAGGCGATGCAACGGCCGGAGAGGGGGCCACAGTTGGTGCCGGAGGCGCTGGATCTGGCGTAATTCCAAGCGAAGTCGCAGCAGCTTCAGGAGACGAATGCGCTGCGCTCTCCCGCTTGCTAGGAGACGAATGCGCTGCGCTCTCCCGCTTGCTGGCGGCTTCAATGACGGTGCGGTTGTTCTCGTCTTCCAGGTTTTGCATACGTTCGATTGCGTCCTTTTCTGCGCGGGGAAACAGCGGCGCGGGTTCGCCAAACGTCGTTCCAGCCTTCAACCCGCCCCACTCGAGTTGCGTGAGGAAGGCGTTGTTTGCGGCATCGGCAATCTCCCCCTGGCCAAGCTGCCGCCAAACCTTGGCGGCCGAGTCAGGAAGAATCGGATAAACCAGTGCCGTTATGATGCGAATCGCCTCGGCAGCTGTTGCCAGCACGCGCGCCTGAAGCGCCGAATGGTCAGTGTCGCTTCGATCCGCGGGCTTCTTCCACGGAGCATTCGCCGTGAGGTAGCCATCGGTCTCCGCCACAAGATTCCACAGCGCCTTGAGTGCCTCGGAGAAATTCAGTGCATCGAATTCCGGACCAAACACAGCAATTGTCCGCACCGCGATCTCCTCGAGTCCGCCGTCCGCAGGACTCTCCGGCACTACTCCGCCAAAGTACTTGTGCACCATGTTGACGACGCGGCTCACCAGGTTGCCGTAGCCGTTGGCCAGGTCTGCATTGTAGCGCTGGACAAGTGCGTCAAAAGAAAAGTTGCCATCCTGTCCAAACGGAATCTCGCGCAGCAGGAAATACCGCAGCGCGTCCGCACCCAGCACGGCCTGAACGGTCTCAGCCCGCACAATATTGCCGCGCGACTTCGACATCTTCCCCTGGTCGAAAAGCAGCCAGCCATTGGCCTTCACCGATCGCGGCGTAGGAAGCCCAGCAGCCATCAGAAATGCGGGCCAATAAACGCAATGGAAGCGGCTGATCTCTTTGCCGATCAGATGCATGTCCGCCGGCCAGAACTTGGCGAAGCGAGCCTGGTCAGCAGGATCGTCAGACCCATACCCGAGCGCGGTAATGTAATTGGCCAGCGCGTCAAGCCAGACATAAATCACGTGCTTCTCGTCGCCGGGAACCGGAATGCCCCACGAAAAAGTTGTCCTGCTGACCGACAGATCCTTCAACCCGGAGCGCACAAACGAGATGATTTCGCGGCGCGTCGACTCTGGTCCCATGAAATCGGGATTGGCCTCGTAAAACTCCAGTAGTTTGCGCTCAAAGGCAGAGAGCTTGAAGAAGTAATTCTCTTCGCTCACCGTTTCCGTAATGCGTCCGCAGTCGGGGCATGGCGTCCCCGGAGGGCCGTCCACAAAGGCCTCATCGGAAACACAATATTGCCCTGTGTACGAGCCCTTGTAGATGAAGCCGCGATCACGCAGCGCAGCAAACAGGTGCTGCACGCCTCGCTTGTGCCGCTCTTCCGTGGTCCGGATGAAGTCGTCGTACGTCAGCCCAAGCTGGTCCCAAAGGCCGCGAAATTCGGCCGAAATAGCAGTGGCAAATTCCGCAGGCGTACGCCCTGCCAACTCCGCCGACCGCTCGATCTTCTGCCCATGCTCATCCGTCCCGGTAAGGAACCATGTATCGATCCCCAGCGCCCGTTTCCGCCGCGCAATGGCATCGCACACAATAGTGGAGTAGGCATGGCCCAGGTGCGGGCGCGCGTTCACGTAGTAAATCGGCGTGGTGAGATAAAAGCGGGTTGGACTGGAATTATCGCTCATAGGTGCGGTGTCGCCTTCAATTCCCGCTCGAAATTCAAGCTATAGGTCAGACAGCAATCTACTTATCATCTTACGGCATTGCTCGGAAGGCCAGCGAACAGAGGCGTCCACAGCGCAGGCGAATCCACCCAAGGTGGTAGAATCGGCCTTGAAAATCAAGGTCTTCTGAGGCAAATCGACGTGTATCTCGAACTACAAAAACGGCTCAGCACAGTTCTTCGCACCGTTCTAAAAGAGAAGTACGATCTCCAGCTTGAGACAATTCCGCTGGAAATTCCGCCCGATCTTAAATTTGGCGAGCTCTCAACGCCCATCGCCTTCGAACTGGCGCGCAAACTCCGCAAAGCTCCCAAAGCGATCGCCCAGGAGATGGTGGCCGCGCTGGGTACAGTCGATGGTTTCGCAGGCTTCGAGGTAGCAGGCGCCGGTTACATCAACGCGCGCATCGACCGCGGCGCAGGTGTGCGCATGGTCGCCGGGGGAGAGACCCTGGCGCAGCCGTCGAGCGGCCTTCATTCGCTGGTGGAGCACACCAGCATCAATCCCAACAAGGCCGCTCACGTTGGTCATCTGCGCAACGCCATCCTGGGCGACACTTTCGTGCGCCTGCTCCGCGCCTCTGGCCAAAAAGTCGACGTGCAGAACTACATCGACAACACAGGAGTACAGGTTGCCGATGTAGTGGTCGGTTTTCTTCATTTGGAAGGGAAGTCCGCTGCTCAAGTGCGGGAACTGCTCGAAGACCTGCAGAGCAGCGGGGAGCGCATCGACTACTACTGCTGGGACCTCTACGCAAAAACGTCGCAATGGTACGAGCAGGGAAGTGAAGAAGAGAATGCGGCACGAAAAAAACTCCGCTACGCAACCCTGCACGAAATCGAAGAGGGCAGCAACGAGACTGCGGAAATTGCGGAGCTGATTTCGACTGCCGTCCTGCGCCGCCATCTTGAAACCATGTTGCGTCTAGACATCGAGTACGATTTTCTGCCCCGCGAAAGCGAGATTCTGCACCTCAAATTCTGGGACGCGGCGTTCGAGCAGTTGAAGCAAACCGGCGTACTCTACTTCGAAACCGAAGGCAAGAACAAAGGCTGCTGGGTCATGACCCGTCCGGGCGCCGATGTTGCAGAAGGCGAAACAAATGAAGACGCCAAAGTGATCGTCCGCTCTAACGGCACAGTAACTTATGTCGGGAAAGATATCGCTTACCACTTATGGAAATTCGGCCTGTTAGGCAAAGACTTCGGCTACAAGCCCTTCTTCACTTATCCAGATCACGAGTGCTGGATCTCCGCGGTGGAAGGCGATGAGCCTCATCCGCAGTTCGGCGGCGCCCAGGCAATCTATAACGTAATCGATGTGCGGCAAAACGATCCACAGGCGAATCTGGTTCAGGCCCTGCGCGGGATGGGCTTCATCGATCAGGCCGATCACTGCATCCACTTCGGCTACGAAAAAGTTGCGCTTACACCCCGCTGTGCTTTGGAGATGGGATACGATGTTTCGCAGGAAGACCTCGATAGCCCCTATATTCTCGTCAGTGGCCGCAAGGGTTTCGGCGTGAAAGCCGACGACTTGATCGACAAGCTCATCGCCGCTACAGGCGCCGAGGTCGAAGCACGCCAGACGGTCAGCGACGAAGTCGAACGCCGGCGCATAGCCGAGCAGATTGCCATTGGTGCGCTGCGTTACTTCATGCTGAAATTCACGCGCAATTCCGTAATCGCCTTCGACTTTAAAGATGCCTTGAGCTTTGAAGGCGAGACTGGCCCCTACATTCAATATGCAGTAGTGCGTGCGCGCAATATCTTCCGCAAAGCCGCGACGGAGCCGGAAGCAGTCTTCGCCGAGTTAGTCGGAATCGACGCTGCGAGTTATCTCGCCGGCGACGAGAATGAAGATATCTGGGCACTCTGGCTGCGCGCTGGCCGCCGCACCATGATGCTGGAGCAGTGCATTAGTAGCTCCGAGCCGGCATACTTAGCCAAACACGCCTTCCAGTTAGCCCAAGAGTTTAACAACTTCTACCACAAGCACCACATCCTCACCGAAGAAGGCCCCGCGCGAAAAACGTTCCTCCTAGCCACCACCGCTGTAGCTCTCCGCGAATTGATAGAGGTACTGAACTGGCTGGGAATCGAAAGCCCCGAAGCAATGTAGGAGTGCCGCCCCCGACTTGACCAAAAGCAGGTCCCCATCGACTTCGCTCAGGGCAGGCTTTCGACTCCGCTGAAGTACGCTTCGCTCAGGATGACAGGTTTGTCGTGGTGATTTTTCGTGGACGGGTTCAGTCCAGTGGCAAATAAAAGAAATTCCGCGACGATCCAAGCCGCCGCCAATCTGCCGAGCACGCCTCAGTCCCATCGAATCGAGCCACAATCGCGCGCACGTTCTTCTTCCGCAATACTTCCAGCGACGCGGGATTCTGCATCAGTTTCCCACAACCCTGCTCCGCGCTCTCTTCCACGAACCCACGCCCCGTCTCGACAATCGCTGTCATCCGCAGCCCAGCGTACCGCACCCAGTATGGATCGTCCCAGCACGCCGCGTCACCCATGCATGCAACTTCGGCTCCTGGAGGATAGCGCGCAGCAAGCTCTGCTCCCGCCGAGTCGATGGCCGCGTTATAAATCCCATGCAGCGGCTGAGCCCCTTCTTGAAGTGAAGCCTTCCACTCATGCAAAGTATTCTGCAATCCAAACAGCAGCACCAGTGCTGCCGCGAACAAGACCGCAGCATGCAGTGAGCGCCCTTCTAACTGCGCTGCGGTCGTCACTGAACAAGCTGCGTACACAGCCGCCATCAGTACCAGCGCGAAAACAACATAGCGCGCTTCCAGATAGACCCCGGTATAAAGACCGATGCACCCAATCGCCAAGGCAAAGGCCATTAACACCATAGGATTGGCGAACGAAGCTCGACGTAAGCGAAATCCCCACAGACCCAGCAAAACGGCGAACAAGAAAACCTGAAATCTCATCACCAGTGTGCCGCCAAGAACCGATAAGTCATACCGGATCTCCGCGAGTGTGTCGCGCAGCACAAACCGCGGCCTCAGCCCGTCCGACCAATAAGAAAGATCCGTCCACTGCGGTGTCGAACCAAACGAATCCGGCCCCCCGTAATACGAAATGGAGGGCGTCTTCGAGAGCAGCTCTCCCGGATGCTTGAAGTTGGCGATCGCCGTTCGCGGCTGCCATCCAGCAGGATCATCGACAGGATTGAAGCGGTCGGCACGGTTCACATACCAGGCCATGTCCAGCCGTCCCGCCTCTCCAATCGTCAAGCGCCCGCGCAGCGCTGAAATCTGCCAGACCAGCGGCGCCGCAATGATCCCGAACACCATCAACGCCAATGTCAGCCTGCCCAGAACCCGCACTCGACGAATGTGCGCCAGGCCAGCCAAAAAAATCCAGAGCAGGAAGAACGGAAACGCGAATGACTTAGCCCAGAACGCCAGCCCTCCGCATACCCCAACCGCGACGTAAGGCAGAATCCTGCCCTCTGCCAGAGCCCAAAATAGCGCCGCCACGGTAAGGATCATGAAAGTGGAAACCAGAGTATCCGGTTTGACATTGTTCAGATCCAGCGAAGCAAAAAAGTAAGCAACAATTGCCACCCAAATGAAGAGCGTTCGCTTCGGAACCAACGCATCGGCACTGATCCCGCGAGCAATCATAAGTCGTCGCCCAGCCGAAGCCAGAACCACCGCAGCCAACACAAACAGCAGGCCCAGCAGAGCATCCACAAGCCGTGCCGCCATGAACTCGTATTGCACCCGTAACCCGAAGAACGCCCGGCCTATCGCAAGCAGCGACGGATAAAACGGAAACCAGTTGGCGTTCATCGCTGAGTGCCAATTCCCATTCCTTATCGCGTCCGAAATGTCGAAGTAGGCCACGGTATCGGCATCGGTGCGGTATGCACCAAAGAGCGCATTCATCAGGCTGCAAAAGCAAATCCCGCCATAGACGATCCAGTCCGCGAAGCTCGGAATCAACGCAACCGCATCGCCCTGCCGCTTTGCAATCAATACATCCTCGCGTAAAGTCATTTGTCTTCTCGGGGTGGCTCTTGGACGGCAATTTGCCTACGACACGTACATTAGCATGAGCAAACCAGACGCGCGCCGGCAGCCCTAATGACCGAAAGGCTATTTGAAATGAATAGGTTACATCTTATCTAGCTTCTTATCAAGGGCTTACACTGAATTTGATATACAATCCGAACATGAGTCGCACATCCGGCCTTGACGCCGGCGCTTCTTTTAAACGTCCAATTCCCCAGAGGGCCCTATGACTGCTCCCCGCGAAAAGAATGAGCCGCGCAAGCTGCCCATGATGCCCATTCGGGACATGGTGATTTTTCCTTACATGATGACGCCCTTCGTGGTGGGCCGCGAGTCAAGCGTGCGCGCCCTGGAAGAAGCGCTCACCGGCGACCGCAAGATTTTTCTTGCCACGCAGCACGACGCCTCCATCGACGAACCCAAAGCCAAGGACATCTACCAGGTTGGCTCCATCTGCAACATCGTGCAGAGCGTCAAAATGCCAGACGGCAATATCAAAGTCCTCGTCGAAGGCGTGGAGCGCGCCAAATCCATCGAGGTCAACGACCGCGACGGCTTCTTTGTGGCCACGGTGCGCGTGGGCAAATCGCAATTCGAAATGACGCCGGCCGCCGAACAGTTGATGACGCGCGTGACCACTCTCTTTGAGCAGTATGTGAAGCTGCAGCAGTCGTTGAATTACGAGACCATCATCGCTACCGTGCGCATGGACGAGCCGGCCAAGCTCAGCGACACCATCGCCGCCAACCTGCAACTCGGCATTGAAGAGAAGCAGGAGTTGCTCGCCATCTTCGACCCGGCCGCGCGGCTGGCTCGCATCGCGGACGTCCTCGACATCGAAATTGAAAAGCTCGACCTCGACCGCAACATTCAATCGCGCGTAAAGCGCCAAATGGAGCGCGCACAAAAAGAGTATTACCTCAACGAAAAGATCAAGGCGATACAAAAGGAATTAGGCCGCGGCGAAAAGAGCGAGTTCGACGAACTGCGCAAGAAGATTGAAGCCGCCGGCATGCCCAAGGAAGTGCTAGACAAGGCGATTTCGGAACTCAAAAAGCTTGAGGCCATGCCGCCCATGTCCGCCGAATCGACCGTGAGCCGCAACTACATTGACTGGCTGCTGGCCGTGCCGTGGAAGAAGCGCTCCAAAGAAACCCGCTCCATCGACTACGCGGAAAAGGTGTTGAACACCGACCACTACGGCCTGGAAAAAATCAAGGAACGCATTCTTGAATTTCTCGCCGTGCGCCAACTCGTCAAGAATCCAAAGGGCTCCATCCTCTGTTTCGCTGGGCCTCCGGGAGTGGGTAAGACATCTCTGGGCATGTCGATCGCCAAGGCTACGGGGCGCAAGTTTGTGCGGCTCTCTCTTGGAGGAGTTCGCGACGAAGCTGAGATTCGCGGCCATCGCCGAACATACATCGGCGCTCTGCCTGGCCAGATCATTCAGCACATGAAGCGCGCGGGGACGAAGAACCCCGTGTTCCTTCTCGACGAAGTAGACAAAATGGCCTCGGACTTCCGCGGCGATCCTGCGTCGGCGCTGTTGGAGGTCCTCGATCCGGAGCAGAATACCTCATTCCAGGACCACTATCTCGACGTGGACTACGACCTGTCGCAAGTGCTGTTTGTGGCGACGGCTAACGTCATGCACACCATTCCGGCCGCGCTGCAGGACCGCATGGAAGTGCTCCGTCTGCAAGGCTACACCGAGCAAGAGAAGCTGGAAATTGCGCGCCAATATCTGGTGAAAAAGCAGCGCGCGCAGACCGGCCTGAGCGAGAAGAACATCGTTTTCGCCGACGATGCGATTCTCGAAATCATTCGCTACTACACGCGCGAAGCCGGCGTGCGAAATCTAGAGCGCGAGATCGGCAATGTCTGCCGCAAAGTCGCGCGCAAGGTTGTGAAACTCGGAGCCAAGCACAAGGAAGAGCTCACTTCCGTCAACATCAACGAGTATCTCGGCGTGGCTCGCTATCGCGATTCCGAAGTGCACGAGAAGAGCGAGGTTGGCCTTGTAACCGGCTTGGCGTGGACCGAAGTTGGCGGCAGCATTTTGACTACGGAAGTGCAAGTGCTCGACGGCAAAGGCAAGCTCACCATCACCGGCCAACTCGGCGATGTGATGCAGGAGTCGGCACAGGCCGCGCTGAGTTATATTCGCGGCAAGGCGCAGGCGCTCGGCCTCACACGCGAGTTCTATCGCAACGTCGATCTGCATCTGCACGTGCCCGAGGGCGCAATTCCCAAGGACGGCCCGTCGGCAGGAATCACCATGGCCACAGCCCTCGCCAGCGCATTGGCCAAGATTCCCGTCCGCCGCGACATCGCCATGACCGGTGAAATCACGCTGCGCGGCAAGGTCCTCGCCATCGGTGGGCTCAAAGAAAAACTGCTGGCCGCCCTGCGGGCAGGCATCTTTGAAATCATCCTCCCGCGCGCAAATGAAAAAGACATTGCTGAGTTGCCGGACAACATCAAGAAGGCCATGAAGCTCCACTTTGTCGATCAGATGGACGAGGTGCTGACGCTGGCCCTTGAAAGCCCGCTGATTGCGCTCGTGCCAAAAGAAGCAGAGGTGATGGCTGCAGTTCCGCAGACGGATCTAGGAAGCGGCCAGGTGGCGCACCAATAGGGCAGCGAGCAGCCTCGCAGACTGCCCCATTACAATCTTTGCAATGGCCTACTGGTACCGGCGGGTTTTCCTGCTGGCGATTCCCCTCATCCTCTCCAACCTCACCCAGCCGCTACTCTCCACAGTGGACACGGTGCTCTCCGGCCATTTGCCGGGCGCTGCAGCGTTGGGCGGCGTGGCCGTCGGAGGCATCATTTTCAACTCCGTCTTCTGGACCTTCGGCTTCCTCAGAATGAGCACCACGGGCCTCGTAGCCCAGGCCTACGGCGCACGCGATCACCAGGAATTGCGCCTCCATTTTGCTCGCGCGCTCCTCTCCGCCTTCGCGATTGGAGCCGCAATTCTCGCCGTTAAAGGCCCGCTGATTTCGCTTTCGATCAGCCTGCTCGGAGCCAGCCCAGCAGTCGCGCTGAACGCAGCGGTCTATTGCCATATCCGCATCTGGTCCGCCCCTGCGGCGCTGGCCAACTACGTGATCCTCGGTTCTCTCCTCGGCCGTCAGCGCGCGCGAACCGCCCTCGCCATCCAAGCCGCCATCAACGTAGTGAACGTTGCCGTTGCTCTTTGGCTGGTACTCCATTTGCATTGGGGCGTGGCTGGAATTGCTACCGCGACCATGGCCGCCGACTACGCAGGCCTGCTGATGGGCCTCGCCATCACCATTCAATCCAAGGCGTTGTCTGCCGTCAATTCAGGCGGTGAAGCGCGCAGCCGCATTCGCATGCACGAACTGTTGCATGGGCCGAGCCTGCGCCATTTGTTTGCGCTCAATCGCGACTTGCTGCTGCGCACCTTAAGCCTGGTTGCCGCCTACGCGTGGTTTACTCGCTCGGGCGCGCGTGAGGGCGATGCGACACTGGCCGCAAACGCCGTGCTGCTGAATCTGCACATGATTGCTTCTTACGCGCTTGACGGCTTTGCCAATGCGACTGAAGCGCTGGTGGGCGCGGCGATTGGCGCACGGCGTGTAGCCGACTACCGCGCCGTTCTTCGCGCTTCGACTGTTGCTGCGGGAGTGGTTGCTGTCCTGATGTCGCTCACTTACCTCGTGTTTGGCGCGGAGATCGTCCGCTTGTTGACCAACCTTGAGCCGGTTCGGCTGCTGGCCATGCGCTACCTGCCGTGGGCCATAGCCATGCCCACAATCGCCGTATGGGGATTTCAGCTTGACGGCATTTTCATCGGCGCTACGCGAGCCCGCGATCTGCGCGATTCAATGCTGATCTCATTCTTCGGCTACCTCGCTCTTGCGATCACCCTGGAACACTGGTTCGGCAACAACGGCCTGTGGTGCGCGCTTGTTTGCTTCATGGTCCTGCGCGCCATCACGCTGGCGTTAAGGCTCCCTGGCATCGAGAAAAGCTTTGCCGTGCCGGTTCCTGTATCCTGAAGATCGATGGCCTGAACCCGCCTTACTCCCAGATCTCAAAAGCGAGATCTGGGGCACCCAATCTCTGCTCATGCCTACTAACTTGCTATTCCAAAAATCCCTATGCGCTATACGACACAGTTTTTGCTTTCGGCAATGTCGGCGGAGCAGTTCCCAACGCCGAGCGTACCTGAGATCGCCTTCCTGGGCCGCTCCAACGTCGGCAAATCGAGCCTCCTGAACGCTCTTGCCGGCGCCAAGGCTGCCAAGGTTTCTTCCACCCCAGGACGCACCCGCGCTATCAACTTTTTTGCTCTTCTTGACCCCAGCCAGAAACCCAGGCTGATGTTTGCTGACCTGCCCGGCTATGGATACGCCAAGATTTCGAAGTCGATTTCGGCGGGCTGGCCTGCGTTCATTGAGCCCTACCTGGCGATCCGTTCGACGCTCAAGCTCTGCATCTGCCTGGTGGACTCGAATGTGCCCCCGCAGGAGAGCGATCGTCAATTGATCGACTGGCTGCGCGC
>JBELAI010000214.1:0-10334 GCA_049508975.1 Occallatibacter sp.
CAGTTCGACGGACTCGCGATCCTTCGGCAGCGGCTCTTTCATGCCGATTTCAATAATTTGATTGGCTGCCTGCTGGCGAATCTGCCAAGCAGCATCGAACTTGGCCAGCAAGGCCTTGCCCGCGTCCGTGTGTATCAAGGGCCTCGCCTTTTCGATGCTTTCGTCGATCTTCCCAACCTTGTCCTCAATTGTGGCCTTGTATTTTTCTCGTCTCTCCACGGTGTTGGAGAGCAGGAGACTCCTCTCGGCCTTCGCTGTATGGACGAGATCGATATTGGCTTGCTTGAGGTAGTCGATGCCCAGTGTTTCCCGCTCATAAGTGGATTTGGACAATTCCGCAACTTTTGCCAAGCGTGCGATGCCCGTAAAGCCGACGACGGCGGTGATGGCCCCAACGATGATGAAAGCCGAGATAAGTCGAGTGCCGATTTTCATGTTATAAAACCATTTCATTTTCCTGCTCCTTAGGGTGGGCGCGTCTTTCGGCACTTCCCCTGCCTGTCATTTGCCCGGCCCGAGCCAGGCACGCTCCGTGAATCAATCCCGCGATCTCAATCGATGCGATTGCGTCAGCGTTGAGCGTTGCAACTCGTTATCGGCACATTGCCTCGTTTCGCTCAATCGGTTGCACGTAAACTCCGATTGAACTGCTGCTATGCCCTGCCCAATTTGTAGCTTGGTAATAACTGCAAACCCGCATGAACGAAGGGGAGACACCAGCGCAGGCCCGATCGCTCTTCTTTTATCCGATATTTCCTAGTTTGCTGTGCTGGCCGCTCTTTTGGCTGATGCCTTTTTTGTTCCCTTTTTCGTAGAACTCCGCAGTTGAACAGGCCCCTGAACTTCGTCATCCACGACTTCGTTTTTCCTGCTTCGTGGAGCCTTGGTGTAATCCACTTCAACGGCTCTTTCGGTGTCCAGAATAAGCAATAACCGATCGTTCAATTTGTAGACACCGCGGATGAGTTCGCGCGCCGTGGGATCGAGGTTCTCCGGCGGGCGTTCGCAATTAGCGGCATCCATCGCCACCACGTCGCCAATCTCATCGACGAGCAAGCTGACCGCGCCGTCCGCAGTGCGGACCACCATGTTCATGGGCGCCTGGCCGCCGGGCCTCGGAGGCAGCAGCAATTGCCGCCGCATATCGATGGCCGTCACAATCTGTCCGCGCAGATTGATCAACCCTTCGATGACGTCCGGGGCCTGAGGCACGGGGCTCATCTGCTGAGCGCGCAATACCTCCTGAACCTGGAGAACATCGACACCAAAGTACATATCCGCTACGAAAAACGTCGAGAACTGTCCGCTCGCTTCAACCGGTTCAATGCCTGGTGTTGCGATATCAGTCGCCATTGGTCATCTCCTGTGCCAGGTAAGCCAACTCGTCGTCGAAAGAGGCGGGTGGCGCTACCAGTTGCGTTACTGCTTCAACGACCAGTTCGTGATCCAGCTTCGCAACGCAATCTTTGAATCCTGCCTTGCGTGCGGCGGATGCACGGGATGGATCGGTCGAGTCAGACAGCGCCAGCACCGGAATACCACGCCAGTCCGAACTACGGCGCATGGCCGCAAGCAGGGCGGAACCACCCTTGGGCGCAAGGTCCAGGGCCGCGGCAACAACGTCGATCGGCTGTTGCTCAAGCTTGCGAACGGCATCATCGAGATTGGCGGCTTCAAGAACGGCGTAACCTGCCATCTCCAGGCCGCCACGGATCATGCTGCGCGAGAAGTTCGATGAATCGGCGACGAGAACAATCTTGCCCGCTTCCTTCTTCTCCGCGCCTTCTTCCCAGTTGCCTGCGGATGCACGAATGACTGCATTGAGATCGAGGAAATCAGTAACCTGTTTGCCAACGACAGCCGAGCCGAGAAGGCCCGGACGGCCTGACTTCTTGCGTACTTTTACCGCCTCTTCAACGACATCGACGATCTGATCGACTACCATTCCAATGCTGCGATCGCCATCGTTGAAGACCACCACCTGCACTGGATCTGCCAATTCGCTCTCGCCACCGCAGCCGCCTTCAATAACGCCGGCGAGAGACACGAGAGGCAGAATACGGTTACGGTACTGAACGACCTGGCCGCCAGCCGCATGCTCAATGGCAGAGCGCGGGAACTCTTCAAGCCTGGCGACAAGGGACAGCGGAATGGCTAGACGATCGAATGAACCCGCGCGGAACAACAACAGGCGCTGCTGCTCGCGCTCCGATTGCGACTTTTGTTTGACCGCTGCCCGCGCGGGTTCACGCGACTCGTCGAACACGCCGGAGCGCTTGCCAATGCCCTGCACGTCGAGGATAAGCGCCACGCGTCCATCGCCCATAATGGTTGCGCCGGCATACAGAGTGAGCCCCTTCAATTGCTTACCTAAAGGCTTGACCACTATTTCCTGCGTGTCGTTGATGCCGTCGACCACCAGGCCAAACTGCCGGTCTTCGACCTGCAGGACGACAATGCTGATGGCTTCGTCTCCGCCGGAATCCTGAAGATTGAGCACCTGGTTCAAATAGGCGATGGGCAAAAGGCTTCCGCGGCGACGATATACCGGCGTGCCATGCACATATTCAATGTGCTTTTCCCTGGCGTCTGCTTCAATGCGAATAAGTTCGAGCAGGCTGACTTGAGGAATGACGAATCGTTCGCCGCCACTGGTGATGACCAGGCCGGGAATGATGGCGAGCGTGAGAGGAATCCTGATTTTTACAGTAGCGCCTTCACCGGGACGGCTGAAGAGATCGACAACACCACCGATTTTTTCGATGTGGGATTTGACCACATCCATGCCGACGCCGCGACCGGAGATTTTGGTCACTGCCGCAGCGGTCGAAAATCCGGGGAGCAGGATGAGATTATAGGTTTCACGATCGCTTAGTTTTTCAGCTTGTTCAGGTCGCAACAGGCCCTTCTCGATGGCCTTCTGCTTGACTCGTACGGCATCGATTCCGGCGCCATCGTCAATGATTTCGATATTGACCTGTCCGCCCTCATGGAAGGCGCGCAGGGTCAGTCTTCCTTCCGCCGGCTTGCCGTTGCGCACGCGCACATCCGGCATCTCGATGCCGTGATCGCAGGAGTTGCGGATGAGGTGCATGAGCGGATCTTTGATGGCCTCGATTATGGTACGGTCGAGCTCGGTGTCAGCACCATCCATCTCAAGCTGTATCTGTTTGCCGAGAGAGATTGCCATGTCGCGCACAACCCGCGGCAGCTTGTTCCAAACGACGCCGATGGGCTGCATGCGCGTCTTCATTACGCCTTCCTGCAGCTCGGTGGTAATGAGGTTAAGGCGCTGCGAGGTGGCGTTGAGTGCGACGTCTTCGCGCTCGGTGTTGAACTGAAGAATCTGGTTCCGCGTGAGCACCAATTCACCGACAAGATCCATGAGCTTATCGAGAAGACCCACGCCGACACGGATGTTGGCATCAGCAGCGGCCGAGTGCCGCGCTACGTCCTCATCCTTCTTCTCCAGATCTTTTCTCGGGTCCTCTTCTTGCCTTCTGTCCTCGTCCTGCCTTCTGTCTTCGCCTTGGCGGCGATCTTCAATTACGGGTTTTTCCGGCTCCTGGATTCCAACCGGCGGGGGGGCTTCTTTGACGACGGGAGGCGCGGCAATGGGTTGTAGCGCTGCAACGGAGGCAACAACTGGAGCAGGTGGAGCGGGTGCCGGCTGCGGCTCAGTGTTGCCGGGTAATTGAGCGGCCGTACGCAGGCGCTCGGTCAGGTTTTCAAAGCGGGCTGGGCCTTCCTTCCCGTCCTCTTCAATCGCAGCCAGCACCTTGCGGGTGGCGTCCACTGTCTCCAGAATCAGCGAAACGAGGGCGGGATTCAGCTCACGTTTTCCGTCGCGCAGCTGACTGAGCAACGTTTCCGCCTGATGCGTGATCTTTTCCAGCGTCGTGAATGCGAGGAAGCCACACGCGCCCTTGATGGTGTGAATGGTGCGGAAGATGCTGCTGAGCAGATCCTTGTCGCGAGGCTTCTTCTCTAATTCGACAAGGTCCTGATCCAGACGTGAGAGATTCTCATCGCATTCGACCAGGAACTCTCTAATCATCTCCTGATCTTCTGCGCTCAGGTTCTCCATTATGCCTCTCTTGTCCGCGGTCCGCATTTCAAATCACCGCATGTCCAGAAGGGCCATGCGGTAAGCGCCCGACCGACTTCTATCGGCATTTTCGCCAATTAAATTCAAACCTATTAAAGAATTGTGCTTCGATTTAGTGGGGTCGGCGGCAAGAGTTATGTGGCGATTTCGCATCCCGCCTTCGCCGATGGTCTACGGGTGCTCTCCCATCGGCTGATCCACAGATGTTTTCAAGGTGCACGGGAGATTTGGCAATGTGCAATCAATCTCTTCAATATGTGCAAAGAGATTCCGTAAGCTGCCGATATATAGGAAGGAGCCTCTTTCGATCGAATGCCGGGCTTTGGGCATAGCTCTAAGGTTTCGCGTTCCAAGTGCAATTGATGCGAGCGACTTCCGTTGTGAGCGATGTTGAAGACGACATCAACTCTGGGATGGGTATTTAGGGGATTCGATGAAGGGTGCAACAAGTTGGATCGCTGAAGACCGGCAGGCCTTGCTGATTCCAGGCGGAAACTGGGGCATCACCGAACACACACAAAGCGCGGATAATCTGCGCACATCTGTAGACCGTGTAAGGCAAGCGCTGGAGGCGGGGCGCATTGGCACGTTTGATTGGGACTCTACGTGCAACCGATTGATCTCATCGCGGATGTACGACGAACTGTGGGGATCCAGGCCGGAGGAATTCAGCGGTGTGAATGAAGCGTTCCTGGAGCGTGCGCATCCCGAAGACTTGCCGGACATCACCGCCGAACTCAATTTGTGTATTGCCAGCCAAAAGCCGCTTGCAAGCGAGTTTCGAGTGATCTGGCCAGATGGAAGCGTTCATTGGCTGTTGTTGCGCGGCGAGTTCACTTTTGACGATGACGGCCACCCACTTCAATTGCGCGGTGTGGCAATGGATATAGGCGAGCGCAAGCAGCACGAGGAGACTTTGCAGAAAGCTGCGCATACAGCCGAAGCCTCCAATCGCTCCAAGTCGGAGTTTTTTGCCCATGTGAGTCACGAGATTCGCACGCCATTGACCGCGATCATGGGCATGACTTATCTGGCGATGCGAACGAGCCCGAGCCCACCATTGGAGCGCTATCTGACGAAGATCGGCAATGCCGCTCAATCCCTGCTCGGGATCACCAACGACATTCTCGATTTCTCGAAAATCGAAGCCGGCAAACTGGAACTTGAGCACATTCCGTTTCTGCTTGACGATGTTATAAACGGCGTCAGCGACATAGTCGCCCAGAGAGCCGCGCAGAAGGGGCTCGCTCTGGTGTTTTCGGTTGCGCGCGAGACTCCTCGCTATCTTGTTGGGGATCCGCTGCGCCTGGGGCAGATTCTCGTGAATCTGATCAACAACGCGGTCAAATTCACGGAAAAAGGCGAGATTGTTGTCAAGTTGACGGTCTCAGACGTAACTGGAGATAAGGGGCTTTTCAAATTCTCAGTCTCCGATACGGGAATCGGCATGACCCCGGAACAGCTCGTAAATGTTTTTCATTCCTTCAAGCAGGCAGACGCTTCTATTTCCCGCAGGTATGGCGGAACGGGGTTGGGTCTGGTGGTTTGCAAACAGCTTTGCGATTTGATGAATGCAGATTTGTTCGTCGAGAGCGAGCCTGGAAGAGGAAGCACCTTCGTTTTCAAAGCGAACCTTGCGATCGCGACAGGGGCCGGCCTGCAATGATTCGGTCGAGCGAGCACCGCCAGGTGACTCACTGACCGATCCAAATCACTTGTTGCGGCAACAAATGTCTTGAAAATAAACCGCGCACTTGTCGATATTTAATGTTCAGGCGTTACGGAATAGAGGTGTAGTGTGCCCACCAGAAGTGCAGCGAAAGAGCGTAGCGCTCCGGCAACACCTAACTGCGGAGGGCGAGCTCTTCACTCAGTAATTCAATTGGAAGGCATCAATACCGCTTATGCTGACGAGGAACGCTTGACTTCGGCTACAAGGGCACTTCAGGCAAGCGAGGCACTCTACCGTACTTTGCTTCAAACCAGTCTGGATTCTGTTATTGTCTGCCGCCAAGGCGATGGGCACGTTATCGAAGTGAATGATGCATTCCTCGATCTTCTGGGCTACGAGCCGCAGGATGTAATCGGACGAACTGTGCGGGAATGCGTCATTTGGGCGCAGCCGGAGACACTTCAGGAATTGTCACAAGCATTGCATCGGGAATCCCGAATCCGAAATTTCAAAGCCCAAGTGCAGAAGAAGGACGGCGAAAATCTTTGGGTGCTGATCTCCGCAACCCCGATGGTGCTCGATAACGAATCCTGCATCATGTGCGTTATGAAGGATGTCTCGCATGCGAAAGCGGCAGCGGATGAGATCAGGAACCTGGCGTTCTACGATTCGCTAACTCAGTTGCCGAATCGGCGATTGCTGCTGGATCTGTTGCGACAGACACCTGGCGCCCGCAAACGCGATCATAGCCGGAAGGCGCTGCTATTCGTCGATCTGGATAACTTCAAGACGCTGAACGACACTCTTGGTTATAAGACAGGCGACGTATTGTTGCAGGAGGTTGCGATACGTCTTTCCGCGTGCATACGGAATACCGATACGGTAGCAAGGTTGGGCGGGGACGAGTTTGTGGTGATGATCGAGGATTTGAGCGAAGTGCCGGAAGAAGCAGCGGCCCAGGCAGCGACAATTGCGGAGAAGATTCTTGTTGCGATTGACGCTCCGTACCAGTTGCCGAGTCATGAATGGCGGGGCTCCTGCAGCATCGGTGTCACAGTATTCGGTGACCAGCGCGACAACGCGGAAGAGGTTTTACAACAGGCGGATATTGCGAATTATCAGGCCAAGGCGACGGGGCGCAATACTGTTCATTTCTTTGCGCCGGCCTTGCAGGCCGCCGTGCAAGAGCGCGTTTCGCTTGAAGACGATCTGCGTAAAGCAATCGGGACAGACCAATTCCTGCTTGAATTTCAACCACAGGTGAATTGTGGTTTGGTAATCGGCGCGGAAGCTCTTATTCGCTGGCTGCATCCGAGACGGGGCATCGTGCTGCCTTGCGACTTCATACCGCTGGCTGAAGAAACAGGGCTGATTTTGCCATTAGGGAATTGGGTTGTGCAAAACGTCTGCATGCTGATTGCATCGATGGCGGCCCGCAACGAAGCTTCGGAGATTACATTTGCGGTGAATATCAGCGCGCGGCAGTTCCGCCAGCCGAAGTTTGTTGAAGACGTGCTTTCGGCACTCGATCGTACTGGAGCGAGCCCGAAGAACTTAAAGCTAGAACTGACCGAGAGTATGTTAGTGGACGATTTCGAAAAGGTCATCAACAAGATGAGCGACCTCAAGTCGCACGGACTTCGATTCTCTCTGGATGACTTTGGCACAGGGTATTCATCGCTCTCCTATCTCAAGCGTTTGCCATTGGATGAATTGAAGATCGACCGGTCGTTCATTCGCGACCTTCTTGTTGATGCATGCAGCGGTGAAATCGCGCACAGCATCATATCATTGGGCCGCGCAATGGGCCTGTCCGTGATCGCGGAAGGCGTCGAGACCGAGGCTCAGAGAGAGTTTCTCGCTCACCTTGGATGTCATGCATTTCAGGGCTATCTGTACAGCCGGCCGCTGCCAGTGGATAAGTTCTGGCATCTGATTCGTAACATTGCAGGGAACCATGTTAGTTTCCAGCCCTAAGTCAAACGGGTGGCTGCTTCCAGATCCGTATGACTCTTGCGTAACTTAACGAGTCAATGAGGTCCGGGGTAACAAAACTTTGGAGTAGTAGAACCTGGACATTCGAAGTGTTTGAATTGAACATCGTCATGAGTTACTCCGATAAGGCTGCATCGAGGAATAAAGTGCCAGACCTAGACACAAGACGAGTGACAAGCGCACCCTGGGCGATGGAGATGAAGGCTGTATCCATTGAGGATCCGGGAAGGCTGATACAAGCTCTTTCGGGTGCTATTGTGGGATGCGGCGGGTGGGTGCTTAGCCGCGGGGCCACCGAGTCCGGCATGGTGAATCTGTTCTTTGAATTCGAACGGCAGAGATGCGTGGACATCTATGGCGAGTTGATCGGCATGGGCCTGGTGCTGAGCCAAAGCGGGCACATTCTTCTTACGGAACTGTGCCAATGCACGTTGAATCAGCTGCGGGACTGTCGCAGAGATCTAGCCAGCATCGATCTTGAGGTACAGACCTACTCGGTTGAGATGCGCGAGGACTCCCGAATGCCGAAGGGGCCGGAAAAGAGAGGCGCGGTGCGCTAGGAGCTGCGAATCTGAAGTTCATTTCATTTTTTGAAGCGGCGTCTTGGGCCATCCCCTAAAAGGAGGTCCCGATTCGGGTTCGCTCAGGGCTGGCTTTCGACTCCGCTGAAGTACGCTCCGCTCAGAGTTACATGTCTTTCTGATATGAACTTCAGACGTCAGGCGGGTTCAGATTGAATCAGCAGTTCCTGGACTTTGGAGGCGAGCTGGCCGGGGGTAAAAGGCTTCTCGATAAACGTCGAATTCTTTTCGAGTACGCCGTGAAGCAGGACAGCGTCTTCGCTGTAACCGGACATGAAGAGGACCTTGACATGGGGCCAGCGATTGCGCACCATGGTCACCATTTCTCTGCCGCCTAGATCTGGCATCACCACATCTGTCACGATGAGATCGACGCGGCCCCGTTCTCGATTAATCAACCCCAGCACGTGTTCCGAGTTATCTGCCTCGATAACTCGGTAGCCATAAGACCGCAGTGCGGAAACCGTGAATTTCCTTACTTCGGGATTGTCTTCCGTTACCAGGATGGTCGCAGTGCCTTTCACTCCCTGAACAATCTCGCGTTTCTCGGGTTCAGCGGCTGAATCCTCTATCAAAGGGAAGAAGACGATAATCGTGGTACCCTGTCCGGGTTCACTCCTTACCTCGATCGTGCCGCCGCTTTGTTCTACGATTCCCAGGGTGACAGACAACCCGAGCCCGGTCCCCTTGCCGAGATCTTTCGTGGTGAAGTACGGCTCGAAAATGTGCTCCTGGAGGTCTTTGCTCATACCCACACCCCAGTCCCGCACGGACAGTGTTACATAGGTGCCTACTCTTTCCTGCGGCTCCGACGGGCGGTCTTGCTGGCCGTAATCCACGGTCCCAGTCTCAATCCGGACGGAGCCACCCCTGGGCATGGCGTCGCGCGCATTCACAACCAGATTCATGATCACGCTGTCCAACTGCAGGGGATCGGCGCGGATGTTCAGAGGTTCTCTTTTCAGGTCGAGGGTCAGCTTGGCCTTTTTCCCAACCACACGTGCGAGGATCGGCTGCATCTCCCGCACCAGTCCGTTGAGATCGACGATGCGCGGCCGAAGAACCTGCTTGCGGCTGAAGGCCAGCAACTGCTGCGTGAGCCCGGCGGCGCGCAGGCCCGCGCCGTGAATTTCTTCGAGGTTTTCTCTGAGTGGATCGGTCTTCTCGGCTCTATCCAGCGCCAGTTCGCTGGACCCGATGATGACAGTCAGCAGGTTGTTGAAGTCGTGGGATATGCTTCCGACCAATCGCCCAATCAGCTCCATTTTGTGGGCCTGAATGAGCCTTGTCATCAAGTTCTTGCGATCCTCTTCGGCCCGTTTCCACTCAGTGAGATCGCGCGTAGCAACGAGCATCGCATTGCGGCCGCGGTAATGGATTGGCCGGGAATCCGTCTCACCAGGAAACGTGCTGCCGTCCTTGCGGAGGCCGGTCAATTCCACCACGCCGGTTTCCTTTTTTTCGATTCGTTGAAGGAGTTGTTCGCGCGATTCAGGCGCCAGCAAAAGATTGGGTCCATTCTGGCCAATCAGTTCTTCCGGCCGGTCATAACCGAAGAGATGTACGTAGGCCATGTTGGCATCGAGAATCACTCCATTCTCGTGGATCATGATCCCTTCAAGCGCTGCGTTGGAGAGGCTGCTGAAGCGCTCTTCGCTTTCGCGCAGAGCGGAAAGCTGCCTGCGCAACTCATCCTGAAAAGCAAGGATGGGTACGATGGCGAGGACCAGGAATAGGACATACAAAAGCCATAACCCCATCGGCTCGCCGGGAAAATAGGCGGGCAGCGGGTGGCCATTCTCTTCAAGGGTGGCCTCAATCAGGAAGACCAGCACCGATGCGGTTGCTACCCTGATTGCGGCAGAGCTTCCGAGAAGCCAGCCGGCCAGAATGATAATGACAAAGCTCCAGCCCGATGTGGCGCTGTGAACCCCACGGCTGAAAAAGGAAAAACCCTCGATCACGCACCATGTGGCAG
>JBELAI010000215.1:0-10278 GCA_049508975.1 Occallatibacter sp.
CGTTGGAATCGGCCTGACGCAACAAAGCGTCTGAGCTGCGAAGACTCATTTTCAAAAGTTTCATGGACGGAGACTATGAATCGCAGATCGTTTCTGGCGAGCGGACTTTCCGTAATTGCGCTGTCTCGCATCGCGCATGCGTTGGGGGACTCGCAGCTTTTTCAGGGGCAAGTTCCTCAGGGCCCTTTCCTGCCATTTTGGGAGTCTCTAAAGTCTTATCGTTGCCCGGATTGGTTTCGGGATGCGAAGTTTGGGATCTGGGCCCATTGGAGCCCGCAGTGTGTCCCTGAACAAGGCGATTGGTATGCGAGAAATATGTACATCCAGGGCACGTCCCAATACGAGTATCACGTCAAGCAATACGGGCACCCCTCGCAGTTCGGATACAAGGACATTTGTCATTTATGGAAGGCGGAGAAATGGGACCCCGATGCGCTGGTGAAGCTTTACAAGCGGGCCGGCGCGGAGTATCTCGTCTCCCTGGCAACGCATCACGACAACTTCGATTGCTGGAATTCGAAGCACCAGGTTTGGAACGCGGTAAACGTCGGCCCCAAGCGGGATATCGTTGGCACCTGGGCCAAGGTGGCGCGCGCGAACGGATTGCGCTTCGGGGTCAGCTATCATGGAACCCCGCATCGCACTTGGGATGAATTTCTCCCAGTCCGCTACAAAAGCGACACGACAGGACCGTTGGCCGGCGTTCCCTACGACGGAATGCAGACAATCGCCGACGGCAAGGGGAAGTGGTGGGAGGGACTGGACCCACAGTTGCTCAACGGCAAGCCCCACAAGAAAAACACGCCATGTCCGGAGTTCGTTCAGCAGTTCCTGCTTCGTGTGCAGGATGTGATCGATAGCTACAACCCGGATATTCTCAACTTCGACGACGGAGCACGATTCACTTTTGACAATGGTTGGACCGGCGCTCCGGACTTGAAGGTCTGGTTAGGCATTCCGGACCTTGCTCCTCAGATCATGGCCTACTACTACAACAAGAATATCCAGACTCACGCGGGGCGTCTGGAAGGCGTGGTGGACCTGAAAGAAGTCGATGAGCCGATATGGGGCACGCTGACGCGTGATTTCGAAGCGAGCCTGACGGACACACTGCAAGAGAACCCGTGGCAGACGGAGGCGTGCATCGGGGAGTGGCACTACAAGCGTGCGCTCTTCGAAAACCACACCTACCAGAAGGCCTCGCTGTTGATTCCCCTGCTGGTCGATATTGTCAGCAAGAATGGGAACCTGCTCTTGAACATTCCGTTGCCCGGCCACGGAGAACCCGACAGCGATGAGTTCGCTTTCCTGGAAGAGCTCGCCCAGTGGCAGCAGATCAATGGCGAGGCAATCAAGGGCACTCACCCGTGGAAGATTTTTGGTGAAGGACCTTCGACCGAAGTCAAAGGCATCGCGGCATACCAACTGTCCAAATACAAATTCGATCGGACCGACATACGCTTCACAACCAAGGGTGATGTACTGTACGCAATCGCTCTCGGCTGGCCCACAGATAATCGGTTGCTGATCAAATCGCTCGCGAGCACGTCACAGAATTTCGAGCGCCAGATTCGCAACGTTGTGCTGCTGGGAGCAAAGAGCGAAGTAAGTTGGACGAGGGGCGCAGAAGGACTCAGCATCCGGGTTCCGCAAGATCCACCTTGCAATCACGCCTATTGTTTCAAGATTCTGTCAACATAAAGGCGGACAAACCCCGGGCATTCTGTTCACCATTTCGGCCGGCGCGCTGTCGAAGGGGACGATGACAGGAACCAACGTCGTCATTCCCTGGAGGCGTCAATCGGTTCCGGGGTAGTCTTATGGAAACATCCAACGTTCAGATCGGTTCCTCACGTAAGAAGGGTTTCATGAGAAAAAGGATTCAGTTGTCTAGTCATCGGCAGTGCTCAAGTACCTCGTTAAAGCAACTTGCGCTTTCTCTGTTTTTCGGATTGGCTCTAAGCGCATTTTCCGCTGCACAAGTTTCTCCCATACATCCCAACTGGCCGGGGCCTGGGCAGCTCTTTGTCGGAACCTGTTATCAGCCCATCGATCGCACAGCTGAGCAGATTGATCGCGATATCGCGATCATGCAGCACGCTGGGTTCAACGTCGTCCGCATGGGGGACCTGTCGTGGGACTCGTTTGAACCCTCGCAAGGCAAATTCGAATTCGAATGGTTCGACAAGGTGATGGACAAGATGCAGGCAAACGGGATTAGAGTGATCCTGGATATTCCTGGTTCACCGGCGCCCATCTGGCTGCATCGCGCGCACCCGGGTATCGATATCGTCAGCCAGAATGGGACACGCCTTCCGCCTGCAGAGCGTTACATGGATGACATCGGCGATCCCGATTATGTGCGCGAGGCGAGGATTCTTGCAGACGCACTGACGAAGCGGTATGCAAAGCATCCAGCGGTCATCGCAATCGGCTATGACAATGAAATCGGAAACGGATTCATGTCGTATTCAGAGGCCGACCGGCAGCGGTTCATCGTATGGCTCAAGGAAAAATACGGAACCATCGACGAACTCAACAAGGCATGGGCGACACAGCGATGGTCACGTCGGCTAAGCAGCTTCGAGAATGTCGACTTGCCGCTCGGCGATGGACCCGGGCCTCCTGAGCGCTATTTGGATCTCCATCGCTATTGGTCCGATGTCACGGTGGCTCGGCTCAAAGAACTCGATGAGATTCGCCAGCGAAATACGCCGAATCTTCCGTCGATTTCGAATCTCTGGGACACGGCATCGAGGCGAGGCTTCGATTATCTCTCCACCTACAAGTCGTATGTGTCCTACGGCGCTGAGGGCTTTTACCCCGGTGACCCAACCAGTGGCGCGTTTGGGGCACTGATGACCAAAGGCGATCTCGCCACCCCCATCTGGTTCAACGAGTTTACAGCGGGCGGCGGAGGTTTCTACGGAACCCCGGGCAGGAGCCGGATGTATGCGTATCTCGGGCTCATGATGGGCGCGCAAGGGGTGCTCGCATGGACGTTCAACAGTCATCTTGGAGGAGAGGAACAGGCGCTCTTTGGACTTGTCGACCACGACGACTCTCCCTCGTGGAAGGTGGATGAGTTTGCGCATATCGCTTCCGAATTCAAACAGCTTTCGAAACTCGGGTTTCCGCGTTACACACATCCCGAGGTGGCTATCGCATATTCATTCGATTCCTTTGTCGATTCAAACCCGAACGGTCCCTCCAGTACGACGCGCCAATACTTCAAGCCTTCTTATACCGAACAGGTCCAAGGAGCCTTTGAGCCCTTCTTCCGCGCAAACATGGATACCGCGATCGTCAACATCGGGCGCGACAGCCTGTCGGCCTACAAACTGGTCGTTGTCCCGGCCGATTATCTGATGGACAGCGCAAGTGCAAATGCGCTTCGGGGATACGTGAATGGAGGCGGCACTGTCCTGATGACCGCGTTTTCAGCCAAGGTCGACGAGCACGGGCAATGGTTCAACACACCTTTGCCTGGCCGTTTGAGCGATGTATTTGGACTAAAGACAAATGCGTTCTACGACTCTCCGGCTGCGCTGAAATTCAAGATGGGTGGTGACTCGTTCGAGACTGCAGTACACCACTATGAAGTTCTTGAACCGTCTACTGCCGAGGTCGTTGCGCGATTTACGAATACCGCGGACAATGCTCCTGCCGTCACGATCAACAAGTTCGGCAAAGGAAATGCTATCTACCTGGCGACGGAATCGAATCGTTCCGCGATCACGCCGCTGATGAAGTACCTCTGCACCGTTGCGAGCATTCAACCGGGACCAGAAACGCCAGAGGGAGTGTACGCAAGGGTCGTCGATGGCCGGACTCTCTATGTGAACACAACGGGGGAAGAGAAGAGAGTTCCCATCTCCAGCGTCAAGAGGGGAATTCTCAGCAATCGCAAGTTTGAGAAAGCTGTGGTGCTTGGTCCAATGGAGGCAGATCTCATTGAGTGATCTACAGCAATCTCGGAAGGCCCCGCCTGAAACTCGCTTCGATATTGTGTCTTGGTTGAGAGCCCCAGGCCTGCGCTCGGCTTTCGCGACTCACCTGGGGTCGATGCTGCACGTTGCGGCCTCCGCTCCAAGATCCGCGAACGGTCCCGGCATCCTGTCACCGGCGACTGGACGGCCGAAGAAGTCTATGTCGATTCCCTTGTAAGCAGGGGCTCGCTTCACATCCCCCTTCACGGAAAGGGTCAACACCAGCTTGTCCGGATCCATTACCGCGGAAATCGTTGCCAGGGCTCCGTTCATATCCCACCCATGTTCTTCGCGCCACGATTCCAGGTTGTGCCATTCCGGCGGCTCGGGAAACTTTACGCGCAGATACGGAGCACCCCCAAACGGCGATGCGGACCCCGGATAGATGTTGCCATCGGCTTCGTTGCGCGCGTTGGTGAACTCAATGGCTGAGCGTCCCGGCTTGAAGAACACGTTATCGTGCACCATCAGATTGTGCACATCGTTGGTATGACCGCCGATCGGCCTGGGCCCGTTGATCCCGGAAACCGTATCCACGCACACCTCGGCGCAATCGAGAAACAGGTTGTAGGCAACGATCACGTTGTTGGTGTCGCGAATGAGAATGCCGCCCGTGAGGTGATCGAAGATGTTGTTGTCGATCTCGTTCAGCACATTGCTGCCTTCGATGTGAATTGCGTGGGGATTCACATCGCCCGGAATGTCAGCGAACACGTTACCTGTAATGCGGTCGTTGGCATTGCCTATATCCAGCCAGATACCATTCCCATGCCGGATATGCCGGACCACATTGTTGCGGAACAGAAGGTTCCGCGCGGTATGCATCTTGGTGCCGCCCGACTCCGACATCATGGCCGCGTCCTGCCAGCCGATCCATTCGAACAGATTCTTTTCGACCAGCGTGGATTGCGGGCCGCCAGTTCCGCCCAGTCCCTCAATGCCGCAGTAGCGGAAGGTATTGCCGCGAATCAAGTCGAAGCCCACCGGCTGCGGCGGCCGCGAAGCGCCCCAGTCCTCGTTGCCGATATCGAGACCGACGCTGTTTGCCCACTCAAAGGTGTTGTCTTCAAAGATGAAGTGATTGCCGCGGTTGGTCGATACCATGCCGCGCTGCGGAACCGGAAAACCGTTGCCCGCATATTGGAAGACGATGCCCTTCACGCGGATATACGACTGGTAACGTTCCGCCGGAGAAAAGATCTGCTCCTGAGTAGTGATTTCGATAAGGTGCCTGGCGGGATCATCGTCATTGGCAAGACGAATGTGCAGCGTCATGCCGTTGGTTTCGATCCACACCTTGCCGGCCTCCGGCGAAAACTCCTTGAAAAGCGGCTTCCAATGCACGTCTGTGAAGTAGTTCATCGAGCGCGGCGAAGGTCCGGCCAACTCGGAGGAAAGCTCTACCGGTTCCAGAGGCTTGCCATCGACAAACACCAGCCCACGACGCCGGAAGTAGGTCGCCATGTTGTCCTGGGCATATCTCAGCCATTCGCGATTGCCGATCACGTTGTCTACTTCGAACGGATTGTAGCCGTTCGGGAACAGCGCCGGATCCAGGCGTAACTCCCATGCCTTTACCGGCTGGTGCGTTTCCGGGTCAAAACCAAAGTTCCAACCCTCGCTGGGCTTCCAGTCCTTCACAACTGACGCGCCTTTCACTACCACCTTCGCGCCAGGCGCTGCTTCGTAGCCGATCATGGCATCGGGGCTCGTTCCGCCGCGGGCCGGACGGATGCACTCGCGATAAATGCCCTCGGCTATGACAACCCGTTCGCTCGGCTGCAGCACCTGGGCCGCCGCGCTGATGGTGCGGAACGGGTGCTCTTTGCTGCCAGGACCTCTGTCATCGGCGTTCTTCGCCTGCCCATCCACGTAATAGGTCTTCGAGAACTGCAGTGCTTTCTCCCAGGACGGAAACTCAGTCCCGTCAGGAAGCGTCGAGTTCGACGCAACCGCTGCTACCCCCGCAAGCAGAAACAGAACGAAAAAAGAAAATGAAGTTTTCATCGTTCTAATGTACCAACCTTCCGAAAGCTGTTTGCGCACCACGCTAGCCCGTTACTTGCGCCGCGTCAATAGTAGAACGCTTTTCTATTCATGTCGAAAACTAAACAGCCAATTGCGCAGTTGGCCTGCGCGCTTCGGAAGCGGATGAGCATGTTCATCGAAGAACCGTTGTCGGTTATGGCGGTCATGGCCTCAGGGCAGCAACGGTTGTCCGCCTTCCCCGACGTTCAATCGCAGCAGCTTCGCTTCCTGGACCGCTCCCCGATAGGGGTACAGAAGACCGCCCGTCGTTGTCACGTAGAGCGATTGGCGATCCTCCGATCCCCGTCCAAATGCGCAAGCAGTGCAGCCAACGGCGCCTTCATCGGGTCCGACAATCGTCTCCCGCCTGCCATCGGTATGAAGTCGCATGACGGTCTGCGCGGGATGGGTCGCAATGTAGGCGGTGCCGGATTCACCAAAGGCGAAATCATCCGCGTGCAGGTTTTCCGCGACCACTTCCATGGGGCCGGCCCTCCCATCGGCGGCGATCTTCGATCGGACAATTCGGTCGAGATCCGTAACCGATATCCACACCCAGCCGTCTCGTAACTTGATTCCGTTGGCGCCGGACCTCTGCTGCGCCTTCGGACGCAAGCGATCGTCCTGAAGCCAGACGCTCCAACGTTTCTCCTTCTGGTCAATCGCGAGAATGCGTCCCGTGACACTCTCGCAAACCAGCAAGGTCCGGCCGTCGGGGTGTGGCGTGCTGCCATTCATGAACAACGCATCGGGAATCTCCACCCACAGCTCAGGCTCACCGGAGCGGATGCGCCAGATATACCCCGGAGCCTTCCCCGCGGCTCCGCCTGTAACCCAGAGTGATCCAGCGGCATCAAATGCGAGCCCTGCCGCAGGCGCAGTCAGCCGCACGAACTCCTCAACCTTCCCCGTTTTCGGATCGAATCGATCAATGCGATTGTGGGAGTGAAGACTCACATACACAGCCCCCGTGGAATCGATGGCGAGGTTCTCAGCGAAATGCCCGCGCGGCCAGGATGCCACAACTTCGCTTGCAACGGGTGCCCACTGACCGCTGTCGTGGCCGGGAAATGCGTCGGGCGGATTTGTGGTGCTGTTCATGCTATCTCTCTCCAGTCTGCTTGTTCTTTGTGGCGCTGTGGGTTGCCTCGGCAAGGCGCTTGAAATAGGAATGACGCTGCGCCTCGCACCGCGCACACGAGGGGCCGCGATCGGCCTGATGAGCTGGCTCGGGTACACATCGATGATGCTGTTCTTCGTGGGCATGTACTTTGTCCCCAAGTTCATCACGGCGACAGCGGGATTCTTCCGTATCCTCACTGCGGTTCCATGGCCCTGGCTGAACCTGTTTTTGGGTGTTCGTGAGACGGATCGTTCTCCTTTCCAATCGGTGTTCTTACCTGCTGGTTCGCGGCCGGACTAGTCATCGCTGCAGCGGTAGGATTCAGTGTTTGGGGCACTCAAAGAGGACTGAGCGGCAATTTCGCTTCGGACGCGCCTGGACCTTCGGCCGCAGGCAGGACTAGATAGCTTGTCGTGGTCACGATCTGGGACTGCCTAACTGTGCCATAACTTTGAAGCAGGGGAACACTGGATGGGGCGCCAACGAGCTGGGCGGGGTGCAGGCGCCGCCGCAACGGTTCTGGTGGGGGTAAACCTGTCGGTCGCGACCAAGGGTATACTGGCGCGGGGCCGGAGGGAGCACCCGACGCTCGCCTACACTCAGTCCAGCCGCCGATGCTCCAACCGGAGGGTATTCCCAATGATTGGAGCACCGAGATTTCAGAATGGAAGCCTCACTTTGTACAAGAACAAGACAGCCCCATCGACGTGGTATTTCCGTTTTATATGAGGAGCGGGATGGTCACCGGTCGTATCGTCGGGAACGAATTGGCTCAGTCCGGGAACTGCCAACTCGTCGAGATGCTGAGAAGGCTGTGCTTGCTCTTCGCGTCAAAATCAACTCCGAGGTACGCGCACCAGAAACGGTGACCGACCTCATTAACCACTACGAGAAGTTTGAGTTGTCCGAGGGTGGAACCAAGCGCAACTCAACTTGTAGTGGGTACAAAACCCTACTGGGATTGCATGTCCAGTCAAAATGGGGAAACACGCGAATAGACCGGATTAGGACTGTAGAGGTCGAGCAATGGTTACGTGCCCTCAAGTATGCTCCAGCCACAAGGTCAAAAATCCGAAATGTGATGTCGGCCCTTTTCGCACACGGAAAACGGTATGACTTCATTCAAACAAATCCAATTCAGGGTGTCCGTTGTTCTGCAATCCGCCTCCGTGAGCCGGATGTTCTGACGCCTGACGAGTTCAGCCGTTTGGTCAAGGAACTTCCCCGGCGTGAACGTGTGATGGTTCTGTTGGCGGGGACAACCGGTTTACGCCGGTCGGAACTAATTGCGCTCACTTGGCAGGATGTGGATTTCAAGACATTACAAATTCAAGTGAGGAGAGGATGCGTCCACGGGAAGATTGCAGAGACGAAAACCCGCGCCAGTGCCAAACCCGTGCCGCTTCACCCCTCAGTTGCAGTCGAACTTGAGGAATGGAGGGAGGTCACTCTTTACCCGGAATCGACCGACTTTCTATTCCCGTCAATTCGGAATAACGGAGAGGTTCCGGTGTGGCCTGACACGCTTCTCAGGAAGGGGATACGTCCCGCTGTGAAGCGGGCAGGTATCAAGAAGCTGGTAGGGTGGCACACGTTTCGGCATTCGCTTGGGACGAACTTGAGATTTCTTGGCGTAGACATCAAGACTGCTCAGGAACTTCTCCGGCACGCAAACAGCCGTATCACTCTCGACCTTTACTCTCAAGCAGTATCGTCGCAAAAACGGGAAGCGAGCGCGAGGGTCGCGGAAATGTTGTTGCCTACACCGAAACCTCAGCACCAATCCGCACCAGCGGAAAGTGAGAATGAAGAGGTCGTCCTCGGAACTGCTTGATTCTATTTAAGATATGGTAGGCACGACTGGATTCGAACCAGCGACCTCTTCCGTGTCAAGGTACTGACGTTAAGCATTTCAACAACTTACAAGACCCCGGTGGCTCCCTAAGTCCTTGTAAGCACGTAGTACCCCGCCATTCGACGTATCGCAAAACGTATCGCTTTCTTGGGGCGTAGGCCGCACAACGAAAAGCATCTGCGGCGAACTGCACCCGACTCTATGCCCGGAAGTAGGATAGGCTCCACTTTCCAACCCTGGTCCTCGGCCTCCCTAGCCTGCGGATCGATGGTAATCCTTCTATTATGAATGGATAGGCATCCATAAGAATTGACTGAATTTGCCGTACGTGGCCCGGTTTGATGGCAAGAGCGTGCGCCGAGATTCTGCAGGGCATTCGGAGGTTGCAATGAGCACAAGTCGGAATTCCACTCCGCTGTACGAAGCCATCCGCACTTTAGTGTTGTCGGCTCGTCAGAGCGCCGCCCGCGGCGTTAACCTGCTTCAGGTCTATACAAATTACGAGATTGGCCGCCGAATTGTTGAGCAGGAACAGAAGGGAGCGGAGCGTGCGCAATATGGCAAAGAGCTTTTGAATGAGTTGGCTGCGCGGCTGACCAGTGAGTTCGGAAGCGGCTTTTCGGTTAGTAGCCTCAGGTATATGCGCCAGTTCTACTTGGCTTACCCGGAGCGCATCGCAGCAATTCGCCAGACGCTGTCTGGCGAATTCCCCGCCTTCCCAATTCACCAGACATTGTCTGGTGAATTGCAGACTACCGCCAATACGACATCTAAACCATTCATTTTGAGTTGGTCGCACTACGTCTTCCTGATCGGACTCAAGCCGGAGGAGCGCAACTTCTACGAAATTGAGGCTGACCAGCAGGGCTGGACCCTGCGCGAACTCCGGCGGCAGTTTGATGCCGGCCTTTATGAGCGGCTGGCCCTCAGCCGCGACAAGCAGGCGATCCGTGACCTGGCGCGGCAGGGGCAGCATGTCGCCAAGCCGCAAGACCTGCTCAAAGACCCCTACGTGCTGGAGTTTCTCGGCTTGGAGGAAAAGATCCGCTACTCCGAGTCCGATCTGGAATCGGCTATCGTTACCCACATTGAGAAGTTCCTGCTCGAACTGGGGAAGGGCTTCCTCTTTGAGTCCCGGCAGAAGCGGTTCACCTTCGACGAAGAGCACTTCTTCGTCGATCTTGTGTTCTATAACCGGCTGTTGCGATCCTACGTACTCATCGACCTCAAGATTGGCAAACTCTCGCATCAGGACCTCGGCCAGATGCAGATGTATGTCAACT
>JBELAI010000216.1:0-10232 GCA_049508975.1 Occallatibacter sp.
GAGGGCTCTGGCCTGGTTCACGGCTACATGCGGTACACAGCAGGTACGCGCAACCCGGCGGAATTGTTGCGGCTCGCCGGAGAGATTCGCCGCTTTCGTCCGGATGTAGTGGTCTATCTGTTCCACATTCGGCCCTGGAATAATGTCCGCCGCGACAAGCTGTTCTTCCGTCTTGCCGGAGTCCGGCGTGTGGTCGGCTTTGCTTCCGAACAGGAGATGAGCTTTCGTTTCGACGCGGCGACGGGCTTTTTTGAATGTGAGGCCGACCGCCTGGCGCGCCTGATTGCAGAGTTGGGCGATGCAGACACTGCAAACCTTTCCAACTGGGATTTGCTGCTGTCGGACGCGGAGCGGTATGCGGCACGCGATGCGTTGGGTACGCTCGCGGATGGGCCGCTGATCGTTTGCGGTCCAGGCACAAAAATGCCGGCCAAGGACTGGGGCGCGGAAAATTGGCAAGCGCTGCTGGGGCGCATCGCTGCGAAGTATCCAGGCCATGGTCTGGCGCTGGTTGGTGCAAAGGAGGAATTCGACGGCGCCGAGAACGCAGCGCAACTTTGGACCGGCCCCAAGGTGAACCTTTGTGGCCGCCTTGTTCCACGCCAGACTGCCGCGGTAATTGAGCGCGCCAGTATTTTTCTCGGACCCGATTCAGGCCCCATGCACCTGGCCGCCGCAGCTGGGGTTCCATGCGCGATTGCCTTTTCTGCCGCGGGCTCGGCGGGCAAGTGGTTTCCGCGGGGCAGCAAGCATCAGATCGTCTATCATCAGACCAGTTGCTCCGGCTGCAATCTGGAGAAATGCAATGTGCAGGGGCATCCCTGCCTCGCGTCCATTTCCGTAGTTGAGATGGAAGCGGCTGTGGACAGAGCCATGAACGGCCAGGACGGAAGCCGAGAACTGATTGTGATTCGTTAGAGCCGCAACGGGGGAGATGTCGCGCATGTTGATCGTCACTGGAGGAGCGGGCTTCATTGGCAGCAACCTGGTTCACGAACTGAATGCCAACGGCATCACTGACATTCTCGTAGTCGACAACCTGGCAAACGCTCAGAAGTTTGTGAACCTCAACGGCGCTCGCTATGTGGACTACATGGACAAGCGCGAGTTTCGCCGCGCGATCCGCGACAATGCACTCGGCACCAACCAGATCGACGGCATTCTGCATCAGGGCGCCTGCTCCAACACGCTGGAAGACGACGGCGTCTACATGATGGACAACAACTTCCAGTACACCAAAGAGGTGCTGGGTTTTGCCGTTCGCTGGGAAGCGCCCCTGGTCTTTGCCTCAACCGCCGCAGTGTATGGGCTTTCCGGCCCCGGCCACTTCGCGCCTACGCTCAATAACGAAAATCCGCTCAATGTGTACGGTTATTCCAAGCTTGCATTCGACCATTACTTCCGCAATCAAGTTGCCCAGGGCCGCGTGCCGATGACCGCCGTGGGCCTGCGCTACTTCAACGCCTACGGTCCCCGCGAGCAACATAAGGGGCGGATGGCGTCGGTGATTCACCACTTCACGAAACTGATGAAAGAGACGGGCAAGGTGCGACTTTTTGCGGGCACTGGCGGTTATGGCGACGGCGAACAGCGCCGCGATTTCGTGTATGTGCGCGACGTTGCCCGGCTGAACATGTTCTTTGCGCAGCTCGGACCTTACGCGCCCAGGGCTGGTCAAGCCGCAAAGGCTTTTCGCGGCGTGGTAAATGCGGGAACAGGCCTCAGCCGCAGCTTCAACGACGTGGCCCACGCTTTAATGGCCGTGCACGGGGAAGTTCCGATCGAGTACATTCCCTTTCCCGCCGACCTCGACGGCCGCTACCAGCATTTCACTGAGGCGGATCTTACGGGGCTGCGTGAACTTGGCTGCGATCTGGAATTCACCACGCTGGAGCAGGGGATCACGGAGACCTTTGCGACCATGCGGGCAATCGCGAATTAGCGTGGATTCGCTGGAAATTCCAAGCACATGGTCCCACTTGATTGGCGATAGGCTGATAGCTTTGCCAGCAGGCCGGTCACTGCCGCATAGAACGATGGAAAGCTCATGTCTGCCAAGTCACGCCCTTCTTCTGCGCCAGGTTGTCGCCGTTCCGGATCGCCTTCCACAAACACGGTTTTCATCCCCAGCCGCCGGCCAAAGTCAATATCCACCAGCCCGTCGCCAATCATGACGCTGCTTGCTGCGTCGATCGTCGGGAAATCCGCAACGGCCCGCTCGAACATACCCGGCAGAGGCTTCCGGCAGTTGCACAGCCCCTTGTCATGCGGACAAACGTAGAAGGCATCCACATGGGCCCCGTACGTCTCAAGCAGCTTCTGGAATTCAGCGTGGATTTCGTGAACGTCTTCTTCGGCGTAGAGTCCAAGCGCAACGCCCCGCTGATTGGATACAACGACCACCCGAACGCCCGTCGCATTCAGCATGCCGATTGCCTCCACGACGCCGGGCAGCACTTTGAACTCGCTCCATCGCGTAACATATTGGCCTTCCGGCATTTTTTCGTTCAAAACACCATCGCGGTCAACAAGGGCGGTGTCGAGCGAGCCGGAAAATGTGGGAGCCGGCAACGAGTTGTCAGGTGCGTTGCTCACCCCGCTATGATAGCAACTGTGAGATTTGAGTCTGCTCAATGTTGGTCCGAAAGCGAGGACGCACAGTGATCGAGCAACTGCGCCAGGTGATCCGGGAGATCGAGCATAACTGGGCCTCGAAGCGCCTGCTCGTCGTGGGCGACGTGATGCTCGACAAGTACATCTGGGGCGAAGTGGGCCGCATCTCGCCTGAGGCGCCGGTGCCCGTGGTGCGGGCGACGCACCGGAGCGAGCAACCGGGCGGGGCGGCCAATGTGGCCATGAATCTTTCCCGACTCGGTGCACAGACTCACGTGATCGGATTTACCGGCGGCGATGAAAGCGAGGGACTGCTGGCGGCACGGCTTAAATGCGAGGAAATCGCCACGAGTTTTGTTGTCTCCGAGGGCTTCCCCACCATCACCAAGCTGCGCATTCTGGGCGGACGCCAGCAGATGCTGCGCCTTGACAGTGAGCGCCTCGGCGCGCGGTCACAGGGCGATTACGACCGTTTGATTGCAGCTGTACTTGAGCAGCTTCCCGGCTGCCACGCGGTGGTGCTCTCGGACTACGCCAAGGGCGCGCTCACGCCGGATGTTTGTCAGCAGGTTATTGTGGCTGCGCGAGGCTTGGGGATTCCGGTGCTCGTGGACCCCAAGAGCGCCGATTTTGGCCGTTACCGCGGCGCTACAACCATTTGCCCCAATCTTGGCGAATTGGCCGCAGCTTCTCGTCTCGACGGAGGCGATTTGAAGGCTGTCCTCGATGCGGCCGAGGCTATGCTGGCCAGTCTCGACCTTGCATTCATCACAGCAACCCTCAGCGATAAGGGCATTGCGCTGGTGCGTCCGGGAAAACATTCAATTGCCCCAGCCGTCGCTCGCCAGGTCTTCGATGTTTCCGGCGCGGGAGACACCGTGATCGCTGTGCTGGCGCTGTGCCTCGCATCGGGTCTGGATCCTGAAGTATCGGTGCAACTGGCCAATGTGGCGGCCGGGATCGTGGTCGGCAAGGTTGGCACTGTGCCCGTTGAGAAGCACGAACTGCTGGCCGCACTGGCTCCTGAACTGGCGCTCCACGCCGAGGACAAAGTCGTCTCGCGCGAGGAATTGATCGCGCGCGTCGCGCTATGGAGGGCGAACGGCGACCAGGTTGTATTTACCAATGGCTGTTTCGACCTGCTGCACGTGGGGCATATTACCCTGCTTGAACAGGCGCATCGGTTCGGTGACCGGCTCATTGTGGCCATCAACAGCGATGCATCGGTCAGCGGCCTCAAGGGTCCCAATCGCCCCATCGTGGGTGAGCGGGAACGTGCCCGTGTACTGGCTGCCCTTGCCGCTGTCGATGCCGTAGTGGTCTTCAGCGAACCAACTCCGATGGAACTCATCCTCTCCACGCGACCTGACGTGATTGTGAAGGGCGGCGACTATGCCGTGGACACGGTTGTTGGCGCGCCGGAGGTGCTGTCGTGGGGCGGACAGGTGAAGATCGTGCCCATCGTGGAGGGCTATTCCACTACCCGGTTGCTCGATCGAGGCTTGGGAAAATAGGGGCCGGGGCGCCGGCAAATAGGCGCCAGGGCAAAGCCGTGCAACGGTCAGCCGGATACAATACTGGGATGAGGTTTTGCACTCCATTCCCACAACTTGACTCCGGGTCAACTGTCCGCGAGGCAGGCCGTCCGGCATGAAGAATCTGCTGCGCTTACTGCGCTACGGGCTCCCGTTCTCGCTGGAGTGGCTGCCGGGTGTGTTGCTCCTCGCCATGGTCGGAGCGCTGGACACCTTTCGCACCCTTCTCTTTCAGCCAATTTTCGACCAGGTGCTCAAGCCCGACGCACCCGAAGGCCCGATCCTGCTGGGGCTGAAAAACAGCCAATGGCAATTCGACCTGAGGAACCTGGTTCCACATTTCTTGCACATGCATAATGCCTGGCACGTTGTGGCATTCTCGCTGATCGTTTCCACGGCGCTGAAGGGACTGTGCGACTACCTCGGCACCTACCTGGTCAGCTACGCCGGCTTCGGCATGATTACCGACTTGCGAAATCACCTTTACGAAGCGACGCTCCGGCGTTCTTCCAGCTTCTTTCACAAGCACGCCACGGGCACCATTCTCTCCACGCTCATCAACGATGTGGACAAGGTTCAATTCGCGGTGAGCGCTGTGATCGGCGAATTCCTGCAACAGCTTTTCACATTCCTAGTTGGGATTGTGTTCGTCATCAAGCTTGGCGGACAGCTGAGTTGGGCTCTGCTGCTGTTTGTGCCTGTGGTGATTACGTCGTCGCGCAAGATTGGCAGAGAGGTGCGCACACGGACACGAAGCGGCCAGGACAAGCTCGCTGAAATCCAGAACATCCTGCATGAGACTGTCACCGGTAATCGCATTGTAAAGGCCTTCAGCACCGAGTTGTGGGAGGTATTGCGCTTCAAAAAAGCGGCCAGCCGACTGTTTCGCGCCAACTTGCGCAGCGTGCGTATTCAATCCATCAGTTCGCCTTTGATGGATACGGTCGGGGCGATTGCAATTGCGATGTTCCTGTTCATTGGCCGCAACGAAATTCTCCACGGCCACATGACCATGGGCATCTTCGGGGCGTTTATCATCCTGCTCTTCAAGCTCTACGACCCGGTGCGCAAGTTCGCTTATTTTTATAATTTCTTCCAGCAGGCCATGGGCGCGTCGTCGTCGATCTTCGGCTTTTTCGATACCAAAGACGATGTCAAGGAGCAGTCCCACGCAGTCAACATCGAGCGCTTTCGCAAGTCCATCCAGTTTCAGAACGTGGGTTTTTCCTATTCCACCGAAGAAGGCGAACATCAGATTCTGCACAACGTGGACCTGGACATAAACGCCGGTGAATTGCTGGCGCTGGTTGGTCCCAGCGGTGCGGGAAAATCGACACTGGTCAACCTCATTCCGCGCTTCTTTGACGTGACTTCCGGCACTATCTTTATCGATGGGCACGACCTTCGCACTTTAACCCTTTCTTCCTTGCGCCGCCAGGTTGCGCAGGTCACGCAGGAGACCATTCTCTTCAACGACACGGTGCGCAACAACATCGCCTATGGGCAACCGGACGTGAAGGCCGCCGTTGTTGAGCACGCGGCGCAGAATGCGCTGGCTCACGACTTCATTCTGCGCATGCCGCAAGGCTATGACACCGTGATCGGCGAAAAGGGTTTTCGCCTTTCCGGAGGCGAGCGGCAACGCATGGCCATTGCGCGCGCCATCCTGAAAGACGCGCCCATTCTCATTCTCGACGAGGCCACGTCCGCACTCGATGCAGAAAGCGAATCACTGGTGCAAGCCGCACTGGCCAACCTGATGCAGGGTCGCACCGTGCTGGTGATCGCGCACCGCTTATCGACAATTCGTCGCGCCAATCGCATCGCCGTGCTTGAAGACGGACGCATCACGTCAGTGGGCACTCATGAGGAATTGCTGGTTTCTTCGCCCACGTATCAACGCCTTTATCAATTGCAGTTCCGGGACATGCCGGAAGCGCAGGCAATAGCGCCTTTGGGTCAAGATAGCTTCGAATTCGCCCCGGTTTTGATCAACGGTGCCCAGAAGTAGTGGGCAAGGAGTAGCACAAAAATGCCTATTTATTCGATGACCGGGTTTGCGCGCGTTCAGGTTCGCGTCCAGGATCAACTTAGTTACACGCTCAGTGTGAAAAGCGTGAATCATCGCTTTCTCGACGTGCAACTGCGCCTTCCCAACGGCCTGGACGCGCTGGAGGTGGAACTGCGCAAGGCGCTCAAGGATTCGCTGGTTCGCGGCCACGTGGATCTCACGTTGTCTGTCGATCGCTCTATACAGCAGAAGGCCGGTTACAACCGCGAACTGGTCGCCGGCTATGTTGCCGCATTCACCGCGGCGCGGGATGAATTTGGACTGGGCGGCGAAGTTGACCTGAACGCAATCCTCCGACTTCCAGGTGCGTTGCAGAGCGACAATCGCGGCGACGACGACCTGACGGTTCTCGCCGAAAGCGTGCGGCAGCAGATCGCGCCACTGCTCGATGAGTTGAAGATCATGCGAGCGCGCGAGGGCGAGGCGCTGGCGGAGATTCTCAATACGACGCTTGACCGGCTGACGGAAGCCACCAATGGCGTGGCCGAAATGCGCCCCGAAATCGAGCAGCGCTTTCAAGATCGGCTTACTCAACGCCTGCTTGCCGCCACGGGCCCTGAATTCAACCGGCAGCGGCTGCTCGAAGAGGTTGCCGTGATTGTGGAGCGCAGCGACGTAGCCGAGGAACTGGCGCGCATGCACACGCACGTCGGCCACTTTCGCGAGTTGCTTGCTGCCGGCGGTGAAGTGGGCAAAAAGCTCGATTTTCTTCTCCAGGAAATGAACCGGGAAGCCAACACCATGCTCTCGAAGACCGGCGGCGTGGGAGGCAAGGGAACGCGCATGACGGAACTGGGCCTGGCGATGAAGTCAGAGATAGAGAAGGCTCGCGAACAGATTCAGAACGTGGAATAAGAATCAGCTATCAGCCTTCAGCTTTCAGTTTTTGTCCAGGTAAATCGAAGGTTGAGGGCGCAGAAGACAAGGCTGGGAGCTGAAGGCTGAAAGCTGAAAGCTGAAAGCTCGAAAAGGAAAAATAAAAACGTGGCAGGAATCCTATTCATCATCTCGGCGCCTTCAGGCTCTGGCAAAAGCACGCTGGTAAGCGAGCTGCGCAAGCAAGTCAGCGGCGTCGACTTCGCCATTTCATGGACCACCCGCGCCCCACGCGGCTCCGAGGAGAATGGACGCGAGTACAATTTTACGACGCGCGAAGAATTTCAACGCATGCTCGATGCCGGTATTTTCCTCGAGCACGCGGAAGTCTTCGGCCAGTTCTACGGCACCGCTCGCCGGTCGCTGGACGAGGCGCGCGCCGCCGGCCACGACCTGCTGCTGGACATCGACGTGCAGGGAGCGGCCCAGGTGCGGGCGAGAATGCCTGAGGCGGTGAGCATTTTTGTCCTGCCTCCCAACCCCAAGGTTTTGCGCACGCGTTTGCGCAATCGCAGCCGTGCCGAGGGTGTGGTTGTCGAAGCCGAACTCTATCGCCGGCTTTCGGAAGCAAGCAAGGAGATTGAGAATTATCGCGAATACAGTTATATTCTGGTAAATGACATACTGGACCGGGCGGTAGCGCAGTTGGAGGCCATTGTGCTGGCCGAGCGCTTCTATCGCAATGGCGAAACAATCGCTTACCGTTCGCGAAGGGTGTTGGAAGTGGCTGCCGCCTGCCTGCAGATGAACGCACAGGAGCGGCTCAAACCGGTGCTGGAAGCCTTTGGGATTCTAGGCTCTCAGGGCGACCAGCGGCTACTCGAATTTGGAGACGACCTCATCGACGACCCCGAGGACGAGGACGGCAACGAAGCTGACAAAGGAGAGGACAACGATACCCATGGCGATTGAGACACAGTTCGACTCGAACTACCGCAAGGTCCTGGTAGCCGCGCGCCGCGCACGGCAGTTGCAGAACGGCTCGCACGCTCTTGTCCCCAGCCAGTCCAACAAGGTGTGTCGCATTGCTCAAGACGAAATCAAGGCGGGCAAGATCGCCTACGTCAAGACAGCGACGGAACTCCACAAGCCGCTGGTTGAGGGACCGAACATCCCGATTCTGCTCACTTAACAAGTCATCGAACTCATTCTCCCCAAACGGCGATGTTTGGGGAACTCTTGGCGGAACAACTGCTTCCCTGCCCAGTCCTTTCGTCCCTTTGTGGGCGAAAGGGTGGGGTGCCTCGATCTTCAGTCTGCCGTTTTTTGCACCTCGAAACCAGCTACAATCGAGGCATGAGAGTCACAGTCGGTGTCTCCGGCGGAATTGCCGCCTACAAAGCCGCGGAACTGGTGCGAGCCCTGCAGCGTCAGGCTCTTGAGGTCCACGTCGTCATGACGGCGGCGGCGGTTAAATTCATCCAGCCGCTGACTTTTGCCTCGCTCACCGGGCACAAGGTGATCAGCAGCCTGTGGGAGGAGTGGGACTCCGCCGAAGCCAGCGCCGAGCAAAATGGAATTGAACACATTGGCGAGGCGCAGTGGACTGAAGCTCTTGTTGTAGCGCCCGCAACGGCCAATATCCTGGCCAAGTTCGCTCACGGTATTGCCGACGATTTTCTTACCACCATGTACCTGGCAACGCGCGCGCCTGTCCTGGTAGCGCCCGCCATGAACGTGAACATGTGGGAGCATCCGGCGACGCAGGCGAACCTTGAAATCCTGCACCAGCGCGGCGTGCGCGTCGTTGAGCCTGGAACCGGATCGCTAGCCTGCGGGATGGTGGGTGCGGGCCGCATGGCCGAGCCTGAAGCGATTGCCGATGCAGTTTTGGGAGCCTTGGGTCGACGGCACGATCTGGCCGGCGAGATTGTTCTCGTCACCGCCGGCGGAACACGCGAGGCGCTCGATCCGGTCCGCTTCATTGGCAACCGTTCCAGTGGAAAAATGGGCTATGCTCTGGCGGAAGCGGCGCAGAGTCGAGGCGCAAAGGTAATTCTGATCAGCGGCCCGTCGGCGCTGCATCCTCCCGCGCATTGCGACGTGGTCAAGGTGACTACGGCCGACCAGATGCGGAATGCGGTGCTTGAGCGCATGACGGAAGCGACGCTGGTCATCAAGGCCGCCGCGGTCGCCGATTATCGCCCAGTCATTGTGTCGGATCAGAAGCTGAAACGCACCGGCCCGATGACGCTTGAACTCGCGCCGACAGAGGACATTCTGGCCGAGGTGGTTCGGCGGCGTCGCCCTGGCCAGCTCATTGTTGGATTCGCCGCAGAGACCGAAAACCGCATGGAGAACGGCCGTGCCAAGCTGCTGCGCAAGGGTGCGGACGCTATCGTCGTCAACACGGTAACCGGCGACGGCGTGGGGATTGAAGCCGACTCCAACTCTGCAACTTTCCTTACACTGAACACTTCCATCGAGTTGCCGGAGATGTCCAAACGATCGCTTGCCGACCGCATCCTCGACGAGATTGTCACACTTCGCCGTCCGCGGTCCATGGTGCTTGAACTCGATGAAGATGTCGACGAGAAATCGCGGCAAGATGAAGTGATGAAACAGGCCGCTCCACCCTTCGCTGCCGGCCGGCAATTGATTGTGGAGTAGAGAAGTTGGCGCAACCGTTCGACCCTGCAACCCGCGAAGCTCTGGTGGCCCGTGTTCGCTTCTACCGCGAACTGGGCCTGACCGAGTTTTACCGCCGCCCGATCGATCCAGCGCTACTCGTCCAAATAGAAGCCGAGGCCTCCATTTCACAAGAGACCCGTCCAGAGACCAGACAAAACCTGGGTGCCCCCGTGCCTGCCCTGAGCCTGTCGAAGGGTCTCGCTTCTGAGACCGGGGAGACTGCCTCCCAGACCTCAACCCAGGAGGATCAACCCATCCCGCCTCGTAAGCCCCTGTACGCCCCCCCATCCATCCCCCCGACGATCCCTGCCGCCGACCGCGCCCCAGCCCTCCAAATGATCCGCGAAGACATCGGCGACTGCACCCGCTGCGCCCTTCACAAGGGCCGCAATAAACTGGTCTTCGGCGATGGAAGCCCCAACGCGCGCCTGATGTTCGTAGGCGAAGGCCCAGGTGCCGATGAAGACGCGCAGGGCATTCCATTCGTAGGCAAGGCCGGCCAGTTG
>JBELAI010000217.1:0-10508 GCA_049508975.1 Occallatibacter sp.
GGCGATCGCCTCGCCCTCTGCGCGCTGGCAAAATACTACGGCAAGAATGTCGTCTACTCCGGTCCCGTGGTCGAATCCGTGGAACGCCTCCCCCGTTCCATTCGACTTCACTTCACGCACAGCGACGGCGGTCTCGTTATAAGGGGAAATAAGCTCGAAGAATTCTCGATCGCAGGAGAGGACCGCAAGTGGGTCTGGGCCGACGCTGGCATCGACGGCGACACCGTAGTGGTCTCGTCGCCGTCCGTGCCCAACCCCACACAGGTCCGCTACGCCTGGCAGTCAAATCCAGCAGCTACTCTCTTCAACGGCGCGGGCCTGCCCGCCGGCCCTTTCCGCACGGACACGTGGCCCGGCAAAACGGAAGGACACAGACCGTACTGATCTTCGTGTGGATATTAGGGCGCGGACGGCTGAGGCGATCAACCGAATCGTGGTACGGTTCCGGGTACAGACATAAGTTTGGCTTCAATACGGACAATTGAGCTTTGTCGATAGCGGTGACGTTGAAGTGCCCGAAGCAAAAGTTGCCGTAACCGGGCTGGTTAGGATCGGGAGTCCAGGCGGGGTGTCCCTTATCGGAGAGGTCGTACTTATTGACCAGTTTGGAGCCGAGAAGAAAGCGCTGCTTTTCCACGGACCCGCGAATGAACAGGCCGGCGTCGGTGAGGGCGTCGAAGTCGCGCGCTTTTTCGTCTTTGGAGGGGTCGGCCTCTGCAGGGAGTTTTATTGTTTCAGGCCACACGCATTCGTGCCGGCCTGCGAAAGACTGGTTGATCGCGGACTTGAATTCCGCCGGATCAACTTGTTTCTTGCAACCGATTGCACATGCCAAGAGCCCGGTCAACACGAGAGCCAGGGCGATTCTTTCGCGCATCTCAATTCACCTCAAAAACTTGGATGCGGGAATGAGTTTGAATCGATTGAGCCCTGTTGTCGTGTCTTAGCGAAACTATTGGATCCACCTTCGCTGCGCTCCGGCCATTGCTTGAGATCGTGGTCCGGTCCGGCCCGATGTCCTTTTGCCCGGCGCGTTCTGCAACCCGGATTCAAGTAGTAACCTCTTTCTGCAAATCCCCGCGCCGCGGTTTGCGATAATGACTGTGACAACAAGAGCCGCTGCGTCAGCATCCGCGGCTCGCTCGTCCGCTTGTGTAACTCGCCTTTTTTGGCATTCCTGCCTTGAACCCCATTCTCCATACAGGACTTGACAAATGCAGCTATGGACCGACTATGAAGGCGTCATTCTCGACGGAGCTTTCCCCTTGCAAAAGCTTCTGTTGCCTGAGGGCCGCAGTGCTTTCTTTTCCACCGCCGGCTCCAGGGGCGAGCCAACCGTGGTGCGCCTCATTGAGTGCCACTTCGATGAGGAGGAGATTCTTGCCCGCTGGCGTTCGGTGAATGCGCTGAGCCATCCGAACTTTCTCAGGTTTGAGCACTTTGGCCAGACTGAGCTTGATGGCCGCCCCGTCCTCTATGCCGTCTTTGAGAACGTGGACGCGAATCTGGCCGGGGTCCTTGACCAGGGCCATCTGACCGTCAAGGATGTTGCGCAGATGGCATTCAGCCTCGTCGCAGCGCTCGATGTGCTGCACACCCATGGCTTCATTCACGAACACATTGAGCCGCGCAATATCTTTGCCGTGAGCGACGTGGTCAAACTGCGCAGCGACTGCATCCGCGAAGCGCCGGAGGGTGAGCAAGGCCGTGCCGCGAAGCAGCGCGACGTGCGCGATCTCGCAACCGTGCTCCTCCAGGCGCTCACTCAACGAAGTTCGGTCGAGGGGATTCCCGATTTCGCCATGCCTCCCCCATTCGGCCTGATAATCCGTAACGGTCTCGATGGCACATGGGATCTGGAGAACATCAAGGCCGCTCTCGAAGGTTTGTTTGGTTCGAAACAACCTGCAGCACCGAAGTCGGTGAATACGGCTCCGGCGATGCCTGCCGTGGCCGAGCAGAAAGCTCCGAGCACCGCTGCCAGGCCCTCCATGCGGCCGGAGGCGCAGTTGCCTCTCCCTCTGCTCAGTGAAGACCGAAACGCGGGATTTGCCCACGCAACCGCCCGCAAAGATACCTGGGGCGAACAGCTGAGCTTCTCGCTGCGCTCCCACTGGCTCGGAATCGGCATTGTCGCCCTTCTCCTGCTTCTCTCCTCATGGGGACTTGCACACGCATGGAATGCGCACCGGCACAAAACCGCGCAGGGTGTCGCCGCATCGCAAGCAGCCACGCAATTGGCGAAACAGAACTCAACCAGCCATGCGGGCAAGCAGGTCACTGCGGTTTTGCAGCGCGTGAACGTCCCCGCATCGGCCGGCTCCCGCGCCGGTTGGCGCGTGATCCCCTTCACCTACAACCGCAGGGCCGACGCGGAGAAGAAGGTCTCCAGCCTGGCACGCAGCCATTCTGAACTGCAGCCAGCGGTCTTCACCCCCAGCGGGCACGGTCCGTACCTCGTTTCCATCGGCGGGGTCATGGACCGAGATGCGGCCTATGCCCTGGCCCGCCGTTCCCGTTCCCTTGGGCTACCGCACGACACCTACGCGCAGAATTACAGCCATTAAGTGGCCGGTTTTTTGCGCGGTGCGGAGGGGTAGCTCCGATCATATCCGTGGAAGATGCGCCGATTAGTTCATCCTTTCTCGCGTACCGCGCTTGCGCCAGGAGTCAAGCTTGAGCGGCACTGAATTGGTTTGAACTCCTCGTCCTGCCAATCCCTGCACGTGGGTCCACCTCATTTTCAAAAGAGCATAACTCACGCTTTGCAACAAGCTCAAATCACCTTGGGACCCATAGGATATACGCTATCCATGCATCGGCGTCTCATCCGGCCAGTGTATTCCAGCGCATTTACATCGCGTAAATATATGATTATTAAATAGATAGAGCAATTGATATTTATTGAGACGGAATTGAGGATCACTTTTGAGAGACGCTGCTACAGTGGCGTCGAAATGATTCAGGAGACTTTGTGCGGTATAGAGGTTGCACGAGTCTGCAAACAAGGTGTACCAACTATCTATTTCCCTTAGGTTCCCCCGCGAGGTTGAGATGCATAAAAGCTTCTTCCCCAGATTTGCGAATTTGGCCACGGTTCTGACCAGTTTGCTCGCCGTCACCCCCTTCCTGGCTGGCTCGTGGCAGGCCGGGGCCGAAAGTCCCACCGCCGGCCAAAGCAGCCAGGCATTCGGGCCGGCCGGGAGCGTGACAACCCTCGCCAACCACACGCCCTCTGAGGTCCTCGACGGCACGGCGGTCCGGGCCAGCCATTACGACCCCGAGAAAAAGCTGCGCCTGACGCTGGCCATCCAGCCGCCGCACATGGCTGAAGAGGAAGAGTTTATCAAGGAGCTTACAACGAAGGGCTCGCCCAACTTCCACGAGTTCCTAACCCCCGAGGAGTGGAACGCCCGCTTCGCTCCCTCCGCCGAGGATGAGCAGGCCGTCGTCGACTGGGCCGTCAGCCAGGGCCTTACCGTCACCCACCGCTTCAATCACCGCCTGCTTGTGGACCTGGAAGGAACCTCCGGCCTCATCGAAAAGGCCTTCAACGTCACGATCAACCAGTACCAGAACGGAGATGAAGTCGACTTCTCTAATGACCGTGATCCTCAGATCCCGACCCACCTCGCCGGCATCCTCTACAACGTCGAGGGTCTGAATAGCATCCAGCACGAACACAATTCCCGCCCCGGACCGCAGGGGAAGGCACCCGATTACGCCGAGGGCCCCGCCTATGCCGAGGGCGCCCATAACCAGGCTGACGCCAAGGCCGCGCGGCCCAACCTCGCCGAAACCTCAAACGACTCCTCCAACTCAACTCTGTTTACCAACGGCTACGCCAATCCCACTGAAATCTATAGTTCCCAGGTCTATAACTACGACGGCCTCCAGAACCTTCATCATTGTTGCAACCCCCACAACGATTCCGGGGGTACCCCCAACGTATCCAACATCGCCATCGCCGCTTTCGGCAATTTCAATGATAGCGATGTGGTGGGATTTCAGGCCGCCTATCCCTATCTCGCTTACAACTACACTACCCACTTTATTGACGGCTCGATCGACTGCACCACGGATCCCGGCGACTGCCCCAGCGGCGAGACCACCCAGGACGTCGAGTGGACCATCGCGACCGCCAACAGCTTTGGCTCCTCCAACGACACTGCCAAGATCTACCCCTACATAGGCGCCAACTACAACCTCGGCACTTTCACCGACATGTACGGGTTCATGCTCTCGGACAATCTCGCCCGAGTCTTCACCACCAGTTGGAGCTGCACCGAAGTCTACGGCTGCGACGATTCCACAATGGATGCCCGACACAAAATCTTCAACTCGATGATCGGCCAAGGCTGGACCCTCATCGCCGCCTCCGGCGACCGCGGCTCCAGCGACGATTGCTACCTCAACAAGTCCACAAATACCTACAACACCGCGCATGAATCGGTGGCTTATCCCGGCTCGGACTACGATGTGCTCGCTGCCGGTGGAACCTACCTCTTGGTCTACAACGACGGCTCATGGGACTACGAACACGCCTGGGCGGGCGGCACCTCCTTTGGCTCCTGCGGCCACAACAACGGCGGCTCCGGCGGCGGCGTCAGCTCCTACTACGGCAAGCCCGGCTTCCAGGACTACTCCACCTGGAGCGCCGCCTCCAAGCGCCAGACTCCCGATATCTCCCTCAACGCCGTCGGCATCGGCCAGAACCTGTACATCAATGGCACTCTCCAGTGCTGCGCCAACGGCACCAGCATTGTCGCTCCAGAACTGGCCGGCTTCTTCGCCCAGGAAAACGCTTATCTCAACTACATCGGCAACGTCTGCGGCTCCGGCGGCGCCTCCGCCTGCACCCCCGTCGGCCCACCCATGCAGTTCTTCTATCCCGCCGCCTACTACAACGATGCCTCGCACTTCCCCTTCTACGACATGACTGGACCCTACTGTAATAGCAATGACGTCACCATGGACCAGGGCCTCGGATACTACTGCACCGGCTCCGGCTGGGATAACGTCACCGGCTGGGGCTCGGCGAACATGCTCCAGCTCGCCTGGGCCATTCACTGGCACCTCATCCCCGCCAGCGGCTCTCCCAGCATCACCTGGTCCGGCCCCACGACCGGCAAGTGGTACAACTCCGATCAGCAGATCTCCTGGACCATCAACGACTACGGCGGCGGCACCTACCCCGGCACCGGGATCGCCGGCTTTACCCAGGGCTGGGACTCCATCCCCCCCGACTCCTCCTCCAAGCCCCACGGCGGCACCGGCGACACCTTCTGGAGCGGCCCGGAATATCCCAACTACACCGATGGATGCATGACTCTCGTGGGAAACCCCACCTGTCCCGGCGGCGTCTCCCAGGGCTGCCACACCGCTCACGTCCGCGGCTGGAATAACCAGGGATGGACCACCGGCGAACAGACCTACGGATCGATCTGCTACGACACCGTGGCTCCCACCATCGGCATTTCCAACAACCCTGTCTTGCCGGCCAGCGGCTGGTGGAACGGCTCTGTTGCAGTCACACTGACAGCAACCGACCCCGGCGGCAGCAATGCCTCCGGCATCTACAAGACGTACTATGCGATCAACAGATTCTGCAACTCCGCCTCGCTCGGATCGTGCAGCGTCTACTCTGGCCCGGTTACCATCTCGGCGCAGGGCTACAACTACATCTGGTACTTCACCGAAGACAACGCAGGCAATTTCTCGACCGAGACCTACGAGTATGTCGACATCGACACCACACCACCCGTCACCACAGGTACACTGAGCGGAACGCTCTCTAGCGGCATCTATGACACGGCAGTAGGAGTCACCCTGAGCGCAACCGACAATCTGAGCGGCGTTGCGCATACCTACTACTCTCTCGACGGCGGAGCTACAACCACCTATTCCGGGTCTGCTTTCACCGTCTCTGCGCTTGGCAGCCATACCGTCAAGTACTGGAGCGTGGACGTGGCGGGCAACACCGAGACACCAACCACTGTGTCATTCTCAATCCACTCCCCGACAACCGCCGCGCTGACTGCGACGCCTAACCCGTCCGTCATCGGGCAATCCGTCAAGATGACTGCTACCATTACAGCAACTCTCTCCGGCACACCAACCGGCACAGTGCAGTTCTGGAACGGAGCCACGAGCCTTGGCACCGCCACTCTTTCTAGCGGCGTTGCCACCCTTTCGACCACAACTCTGCCTGTTGGCGCCCTCACGTTACAGGCGTCGTACCTCGGAGCCGGCAACTTTATCGCCACCAACTCCGTTCCTTTCGATCAGTCTGTGAACCCGGTAACAGCGGTACTCACGTCTCCCACACCCAGCAGCGCGTTGACGTCCAACAGCGTAATGTTTACCTGGGCAGCCGGTACCGCAGGTTCGGAGTACGATCTCCACCTGAGTGCAGTCGCACCCGGGGGATCCGACCTCTATGCGTCGGGTCATAGAACGGTTACTTCGCTGACCGTGAATGGTCTTCCGACAAATGGAGAGAAGATCTATGCGCGGCTCTATACGATTCTGAATGGGATCACGGTCTACAACGACTACACCTACACCGCGTTGAAGTTGGCAAAGCTCACCTCCTCGGCTCCGAGTTCAACATTGACATCAAACAGCGTAACCTTCGCCTGGTCAGCCGGGACCGCGGGCTCACAGTACGATCTCCACCTCAGCGCGGTCGCGCCGGGCGGGTATGACCTTTTGGCTTCGGGTCATTTAACAAGCCTTTCGATAACCGCGAAAGGGCTTCCGACCAACGGAGAAAAAATCTATGCGCGGCTCTATACAATTCTCGACGGGGTCACGTACTACAACGACTACACCTACACCGCGATGACGATTTCGCAAGCCAAGCTCACCTCCCCGACTCCGACTTCAACGTTGACGTCAACGAGCGTAACGTTCACATGGTCAGCCGGGACCGCGGGCTCGGAGTACGATCTACACCTGAGCGCCGTCGCACCTGGCGGCTATGATCTCTTAGCATCGGGTCATTTAACAGGCCTTTCGGTAACCGCGCATGGGCTTCCAACCAATGGCGAGACGATTTACGCGCGCCTTTACACGATTCTCGATGGGGTCACAGTCTACAACGACTACACCTACAAGGCGCAGTAGGCCTTGCCCCGTAGTCAGCGGGCCGCATTGCGAGCCTCACTTCAAACCCTGCGCGCGAGCCGGGCATATCGTTTCAAACGATATGCCCGGCTCGCGCGCAACTTATGATACGGAAGACTTCGAAGGGTATCTAATAGCCTGGACGATTTGAAGAGCGCTCCAAGTCTCTGAATCACACCGTCGCTAGCTCCGTGCACGCAACGTGCAATCGGTGCTATTTTGCTCCGGCGTCCGCTGCCACCCGCATAACTGACTGGAATGCCGGCTTCGGCTGACCGCTGCGATCGAAAAGCAACGGATAGCTGGTGCGGCCATGCACCGGCCAATTGTTCCGCCACGAGTCGCCGTCCGTGACGCCCCATAACGTGACCCTGGTGACAACATCGCGATGCTTCAGATAGACCCCGAACAGGCCTGCATAGCGCACCGCAAGTTTCTGCTGCAAAGCTTGTGGCAATCCGTCGGCGTACGGGTTCAGTTTTGGGTCCTGCTGCACTTTCAGAGAGACGTCAGCGGTCCACTGATTGGGAACAGGGGGCAGAACGTCGATGTCCAGTTCCGTGATCGCCACCTTGACCCCGAGCTTTGCAAATTCGGAAATAGTAGCGTCCTCGGTCTCATCCGAAGGCCATTCGAGATTGTCATGTCCCTGCAGGCCAACGGATGTGATAGGCACACCCTGGGCCTTCAGCTTGGCGACGAGGGCCAGTGCGCCTTTGCGCTTGGCTTCGGTTTCCAGGGAATAGTCGTTATAGGTCAGCTGAGCCTCCGGATCGGCTTCGTGCGCGTATTGAAAAGCCTTTGCGATATAGTCCTCGCCAATGATCTTGAGCCACGGGGATTGCCGCAGCGTCCCGTCTTCATTAAGCGCTTCGTTGACCACATCCCAGCTCTCAATGCGCCCCTTGTAGCGGCCGACAACCGTTTGAATATGGTCGTGCATCCGCTTTAGAAGAGTCTCGCGGTCTACGAAGTTCCCCTTGTCATCGCGGAAAACCCAATCCGGAACCTGGCTATGCCAGACCAGGCAATGGCCCACAATGAACATGTGGCGCTTCTCTCCAAAGGCCACGTACTGGTCTGCCAAATCGAAACTATAAGTGTCCGGTTTTGGATGAATGCGTTCCCACTTCAAATCATTTTCCGGAGAGATGGAGTCGAATTGCGTTTCGACAATCCCCACCCCGCGCGTGTCTGTCCCGGCGATTTGCGCCGCGTTGATGGCCGCCCCCACACGGAACGAATCCCGATAAGCGTCTTTGAGCGTGGTGGGAGTTTGTGCGCCAGTCGCCGTTACCGCGGCGATGAGTGCCGTCCACCCCACCAATCGCGCCTTTGTCTGCATTGTCGATGACATAGTTTTCCCTGGGTTGAATTTTTGCTGAAACCATAACAAGCTTACAGGGCCGTGGGTGCGGCAAAACCCTTCCGCCGTTCGGAAAGTTCGTTGGCGATCTGCCGATTCTTTTCACGGTTGATGGGATAGAAGAACATGCTAACCCCCGATGCCAGGAAGGCCAGGCCAGCGTAGACACTTGCGGTGAGCAGAATCCCGGATTGCGCGTGTGCCGTTTGCTCGTTCGCTTCCGATACAAATCCATACCCCGCGAATAGCCATCCAGCAATGGCTCCGCCCAGCGCAAGTCCGGCCCATAGCGCGAAGACTACCGCGGATGTCACCGTGCCACTCGCGCGCCGGCCGGTCTTCCACTCGCCGTAGTCCGCCACATCGCCCATCATGGACCAGATCAGCGGGCCCGAGAGCCCGAAGGAGAACTGCCGCAGCACCTCGACCGCGATGATCGTGATGGTCGCCTGCGTCGGGATAATAAACAACGCCGCGCTGAAGAGGCCGGCCAGCGTCATGCTGGCGATAAACAGAACCCGCTTTCCCATTCGCTTGGTAACTGCGGTCGAGAAGGCGACTCCCACCAGCAGTGAAGCCAGGCCAAAGCCGTTGAACCACGAAAAGAGATCGAGGTTCCCTGACACGAATCGGAAGTAGGGCAGCATGACGTTGCCGCGCACCACAATGGCGGCAAAATAAAAAAGCGTTGCCAGAAAGAGCACGATCCACGGGCCGTTGCTAAACAGGTCGGTGAGATCCTGGCTAAGCGAGGATCGCTGTTGCGGATTTGGCTGAATGCGTTCCTTGGTTGTAATGAACGCGATGACGAAGAAGAGGATGCTCAGCACCGAGAGCACTCCCATCGTAAGTTGGTAGCCGAGCACGTCGTTGCCATGACCGAAAAACCGCACCATGGGGATGGCGAGACTGGCAATGATAAAGCCTGCGGAGTTGGCCGCGATTTGCCGGTATGTCGCGATGCTGTTGCGCTCGTCGGGGTCGGAGGTCATGACGGCATTGAGCGACGCATACGGCACGTTGTTCACGGTGTATACAACGCGCAGCAGAATGTACGTCACCCATGCATAGACAAGTTTAGCTCCTGGGCTGATATTCGGTGTCGTAAAGGTCAGCACGCAAATGACACCGAAGGGCAGAGCTGTCCAAAGCAGCCAGGGTCTGAACTTGCCCATTTTACTGCTGGTGCGGTCGGCAATGACGCCCATTATCGGATTCAGGAATGCAACGCTGAGGCCGACAACGAGGAAGAGTGTTCCAGCCTGCGCCGCCGATAGACCAAAGGTATGCGTATAGAAATCCAGTTGCAGAGCCAACATTGCCTGAAAGACAAAATTGGCCGCCATGTCGCCAAGGGCATAGCCAAACTTCTCTGAGAACGAAAGTTTCTCGATCATAGCCGCCTCGTCTTTCGCCGGCGTCCCCGGCCGTACTTATTTCGTGACCTGCAGGATCAGCTTCGTCAGATCTGCATCCCGCGAAGAATTGCCGACCATGATTTCAAAATCCCCAGGTTCCACGACATACTTCATGTTCACATCGAAGAAGGAAAGCTCCGCCGGCGTGATGTTGAACGTGACCGTCTTGCTCTCACCAGGTTCGAGCTCAACTTTTCGGAATCCCTTGAGTTCCTTGATCGGCCGCGTAACAGAGCTAACCAGGTCGCGGATGTAAAGCTGCACAACTTCAGCTCCCGCGCGCTTGCCCGTGTTGGTTACGTCGACTACGAGCTGCGTCGAACCGTCCGTGCGCATCCGTTTCTTTGTCAGCCTGGGGTTTGCGATCGAGAAGCTGGTATAACTCAATCCGTAACCGAACGCATAGAGCGGCGAGACATCGTCGAACAGGTACCCGCGGCGCGCCGACGGCTTGTAGTTATAGAAGACCGGCAAGTGGCCCACCGAGCGAGGCACCGAAATCGGAAGCTTGCCTCCAGGGTTGTAATCGCCAAACAGCACGTCGGCAACGGCGTGCCCGTTCTCCTGGCCGAGATACCAGCACTCGTAAATCACCG
>JBELAI010000218.1:0-10162 GCA_049508975.1 Occallatibacter sp.
CGCGGAATGGACGCAAAGGCCTCCGTCAGCAAACCAATCCAACTAGGGACTTTCTTCTCGAAGCCAAACGCATGCGGGTTCGGAATGATCTCAGATACATCATTTGCTGGGAACACGGCTAAATTGGTCGCTGCAATGACCGTTCTGAGAGTTCAAAACCGGCTAATCTTCGCCTACTTCTATTCTGCCTACAAGGATGAGGATTCAGTTCAATGGGTGCGCAAGACAAGCGAACAATGGGCGGACGCAATTTTGAAGGCCAACGCGAATTAAGGCAAGGCTCCCTCAGTCCCAGCACTCAATTCACCACAAATGCCGGGTGCCCACGTCTAGGTTCTCAGAGCTAGGAAACCATCAGTCTCAACTTGCCGACGCGCCCGGAATCGCTCATGCGCAGCAGAACAGAATCATTTCCTTTTGAGAACATCCCACGCCCGCGAAATGCTAAATGAAAGAGTAAGCGGGGGCGTGTTGGCCAAGGCGTAATTAAGGTCCGGGTGCCAATCACAAAAGACGCGAAGGATGGGGCACCCGCGCTGAATGGGTTGTGAAAGGTAGGTAGACGGACTTGCCGGTAGGCGCTAGGATGTAGAGCAATTCTTATGCGCAGAAAAACCTGCTCTATAGCCTTCTACCTCGCGCTGCTTTCAGCAAGCCTGTTCGGTCAGGGCAGCCAGCATGCCGCTGTGATCTCCGTCGATGCGTCGCACCCTGGAGCGGCCATCTCTCCCTCGATGTTCGGCATCTTCTTCGAAGACATAAACTTCGGAGCCGACGGCGGCCTGTATCCGGAATTGGTCAAGAATCGATCGTTCGAGTTTCAGGACCCCATGACTGGATGGCATGAGGTTCTCAGTTATAGCGGCACGGGTCTCGACACGCCCAAGGGCGAACTCGGCGTCCATAGCGAAGACCCGCTCAACCCCACCAATCCGCACTATCTGCGAGTTCGCGTCTACGAGCCGGGTTATGGTTTCTACAATACCGGCTTTCGCGGAATGGGGATCGAAAACGGCGCGGAATATCGTTTCTCAGCATATGTGCGCAGTGCCGGGCCGAGAGCCATCCGCGCCACCATCACAGATGAAAAAGGCCAAGTTCTCGGCAGCGGGAAGCTGGAAGGTTTCGACGACCATTGGAAGCATTACGAGATCGTCATCCGCATGAATGCCACCGCGCAGCATGCCCGCTTGAATCTGATGGTCGATGAAAAAGGCTCGCTCGATCTGGATATGGTTTCGCTCTTCCCCGTCGACACCTGGAAGCACCGCCCCAACGGACTGCGCAAAGATCTGGTGCAATTGCTCTACGACATGCACCCCGGCTTCCTCCGCTTCCCCGGCGGCTGCATCGTGGAAGGCCGCCTGCTCGCAACGCGCTATCGCTGGAAGAACACGGTCGGAGACATTGCGAAACGGCAGACCATCATCAACCGCTGGAACGATGAATTCGATCAGCGGCCGGCTCCCGACTACTTCCAGTCATTCGGCCTCGGCTTCTATGAATACTTCCAGCTTGCCGAGGATATCGGCGCAAAGCCGCTGCCAATTTTGAACTGCGGCATGGCCTGCCAATTCAATTCCAGTGAGACCGCCGCGCTCGACCAACTCGACGAGTATGTGCAGGACGCGCTCGACCTGATCGACTTCGCCAACGGTCCTGTGACTTCGCCGTGGGGCAAGCTGCGCGCGGACATGGGACACCCCGAGCCGTTTCATCTGACCATGATCGGCGTAGGAAACGAGCAGTGGGGACCGCGCTACGTGGAGCGGTACAAGGTGTTCGCGGCAGCTCTGAAATCAAAGCATCCAGAGATTCAGCTGGTCGCTGCCGCAGGGCCTTTTCCATCCGGCGAGCCGTTTGAAAGCTTGTGGGCAACATGGCGTCAGCTCCACGCGGACATTGTCGACGAGCATTACTACATGAGTCCCGAGTGGTTTCTTTCGAACACCGCGCGCTACGACCACTACGACCGTTCGGGCCCCAAGGTTTTCGCCGGCGAGTATGCCGCGCAGAGCGTGCGATCGACGAGCCCCGACAATCGCAACAACTGGAAAACGGCGATTTCCGAAGCCGCATTCATGACCGGCCTGGAGCGCAACGGCGATGTAGTGCAAATGGCGTCCTACGCCCCGCTGCTGGCGCATCTGGATGCATGGCAATGGAAGCCCGACGCAATCTGGTTTGACAACCTGCACTCCTTCGGCACCACGGACTACTACGTTCAGAAAATCTTCGCCAGCAACGTTGGCACGCGCATCATCCCTGTAACACCCGAAGCCGTTGATGGCCTATACACCAGCGCCACGTTAGACGAAAGCGCCCATGAACTGATCGTAAAGGCCATCAACTACTCGCCCAATACCCGGCCGGCGGAGATACGCTTGAACGGCATCGACGCGAGAGGAACAGCGAAAGTAACAACGCTAGCCAGTCCCGACCTGACCGCCGAAAACAGCTTCGAACACCCAACCGCAGTGTCGCCAGAGTCTTCAACAATTCAAGTGACATCCGGATCGATTCCAGTGCAACTGCCGCCGTATTCGATAAGCGTGTACCGCATCCCTGCCCAGTGGTAGCTTCGAAGGAAGGATGCCCATCTACACTCCAACGTTCAAATCAAAAACAGACCTGTCATCCTGAGCGGAGCGTACTTCAGCGGAGTCGAAGGACCTGCTTCTCCGGAAGCGATTGGATTCTCAAAACCCAATTTCGCGCAAATGCTTTTCGTGCAGCTCTTGGTGCAGCTCGTCGACCTTCTCTGTCGCCCTGGCCAGCGCCTTCTTCCCAGCGCTCGTAATTGTGTATACCCGCCTTTTGCGCCCCGCAACAGTTTTCACAGAAGACCGCAGCATCCCGCTCCGCTCCAACCCATGAAGCAGCGGATACAGCGTCCCCGGCCCAATACGATACCCGTGATGCGTCAACTCCTCCATCATGGCCAGCCCAAAAATCGGCTCATGCGCCGCGTGCACCAGCACGTGGATCCGTATCAGTCCGAAATAAAGTTCCCGCTGTTGCTTCAACACAGCATGAATATAACGCTCCCGGCATAAAGAGTCATTGGCTATAGTCGAATTTCGATATATATTGTTCGAATGATTCACCGCCTTCCCCAAATTATCCATGGTTTCCCCAGGAAAAAGGGAGCCTCGATGAATCCCCGGCTCCGCGTCTCCAGGGCAGGACTATTGATCCTCTTCGCCCTCACTGCTTCAAAGCTGTGGGCTCAGGCCGGCCCGCCTTTCCAAACCGACGACCCCACCCCCGTCGACCTTGGCCACTACGAGTTCTACGTCTTCGGCGGCGTGGACGGAACATCGGCAGAGCTTGATTCCATCGGCCCAGCATTCGAATTCAACTGGGGCGCCATCCCCAATATCCAGCTCCATGCCATCCTGCCCTTTGGCGTGGTAGCCCCGTCGAATAACCCTGTCTACGCGCCAGGCGGACAAGGCCCCCGCGCCTTCGGCCTCACCGATACCGAACTCGGCGTTAAGTACGGCTTCATCAAGCAGACCCCGCGCCGCCCGCAGATCGGCAGTTTCACAATGTTCGAAATGCCCACCGGCAGCCTCACCAAGGGCCTGGGCGTTGGCAAGGTCTGGTACAAGCTGCCGCTTTGGGCGGAAAAGGAATTCGGCCCCTGGAGCCTAGTCGGCGGGCTCGGATACGGCGTCGTTCCGCAAACCGGCTATCGCGATTATCTTTACGGCGGCTTTCTCGTGAAAAAGGAATTCAGCGAGAAACTCGAGATGTCAGCCGAGGTCTTTTCTCACCAGAAGGAAGGCTTCGCCGCCGCCCAGACGCAAGCCTCCACCATGATCGATGCCGGCGGCTACTACCACTTCAAATCCCCCGGCCTGCAACTGCTCTTTGCCTACGGCCATTCGATCGCAGGACAGACCGAGAACTACGCCTATCTCGGCCTCTACAAAACCTGGGGCAAAGACAAGCCCGAGGACAAAAAGAGTGCGGCCGATGCAATGATTTCCGCACGATCCCCGCGCATCGGATCTGAGTAAAGGAGCACCGCCATGGAAATCACAGCCCGCGCCCTCTGGACGATGATGCACGGCATGGGCTTTGGCGCGCTTTATCTTCTCGCCTGCTCCGGCGCGCTGGTTGAACTCTATCGCTTCACCACGTCGTCCGCTCCGTCCTCGTCTACGCCCGCACAGGAAAAATTCCTCAAGGTCTATCTGATCGCGATGGCTCTTTTGGCCTGGGCCACTGTGCTTACCGGAGCCTACGTCATCTACCCCTGGTACCGCGCGGCCGCGCCTCCCGGAACAATCGATCTCTCCCAGTTTCCCCAGCGCCTGCTCATGTCGAGTCCCACCACCGTCGGCTGGCACTCTCTCGGCATGGAATGGAAAGAGCACGTTGCCTGGTTCGCGCCCATCTCCATCACCATGGCCGCGTTTGTCTTCGTCCGCTACGGCCGCGATCTCGCCAACCACAAGCAACTTCGCACAGCTGTGCTCGGCTTCGTCGCAGCATCGTTCCTGGCGGCCGGCGCCGCCGGCTTCTTCGGAGCCATGATTAACAAGTACGCGCAAGTCCAAGGCGGAAACACCATCCAACTCATGCAAGGTGAGAAGCCATGAACGCCCTTCAACGAGAAGTTCCGTCCCATCCACCTGCGCTCAAAAATGGCTCCGGCGCCGCCGCCATTCTCGCCGCCGGCATCGGGTCATTCACGCTTGCGGCCCTCGCCATCGCTGCCGACAAATCATCAGCAATCAAGAGCGCTCTCATCTTCTACAAACCCACAGGCCCACTCTCCGGCGTAACCACGGTGGCGATTTTGATTTGGCTCGTCATCTGGGCCATTCTAGATTTTCGTTGGAAAAAAAAGACCATCGCTCTAACGAAAACGAACCGCATAGCATTCGTCCTGATGATCCTGAGCTTTCTGCTGACGTTTCCCCCGATAGCCGACCTCTTCTAATCCCCTCACCGCGTCTTCCGCCAAAGCTCCTCAAGCGCATTGCAAGCCGACCGCACCCCATCCTCATGCTCAATGCTGTCGGCCACCTCCGTTGCCCGCTCCGCAAACAACGGTTCCTCCAACATCGCCTGCAGCTTCCGCGCCACCCGCAGCGGTGTATAGTTCCCGCGTTGAATCACCCGCGCTACCCCCAGCCGCCGCATCCGTCTGCCATTATCCGGCTGATCGTGTGAATAGGGCATAATCAGCATCGGCTTGCCCGCCCGCAGGCACTGCGCCACGGTCCCCACTCCGCCTTGGTGCACCACCATTGCCGCGCGCTTGAATAATCCGGAAAACGGCGCATATTCCGCCACGCATATTGTATCCGGCAGCGCAGCCCGTGGCCGGTTGCGCGCATCGGACCCAATCAGCAGAACCGCCCGCACTCCCAGCTTCATCACCGCCTTGGCTGAGAACTCGTAGAACTTTCCCGCCGCCAGCACAGCCGCCGATCCCAGCGTAAACACCACCGGCGCTGGCCCCGCTTTCAAGAAGTCCTCCAGGTGCCTGGGCAGCGCCGCATTCCCCGCGTCAGAATCGTAAAAACAAAAGCCTGTGATTTTCGTGTGCTCCGGCCAGTCTTTCTGTTCCACCCCCAGCACCCGCGAAAACAAGGCCAATACCTGGTTGGGCGAGTGCTTCGCGTCAAACAGCGGATTCCTGCCCCTTTCCAATCCCAGTTCCGCGCGCAGATCGTAAATCGGCTGCGGCCATTTCCTGCTCACAAACCGCGCCAGCCGTTTGATCGCCCGCCCCATCCCCGGCACTCTCTTGTCCGCCTGAGCCAGGTGCGGATACATCGGCAACACCGGCGGATCGAACGCCGAAAAGAAGCTCAGCGGCGCCAGCACATAACTCGCCCACGGAATTCCAGTAACCTCCGCCACCAGCGGCCCCGCATAATTCAGCTCTCCCAGCAGCAGCAGATCCGCCCGCGCAGGCTTCGTCGCCGCATCCAGCAAATCGTCATATGTCTGCCGCAGCGCCGGGAATAGAAAGTCCCGCAGTCCACGCTCTGTGCCTTTCTTCACGTCGTAAATCATCTCAATGAGGATCGTGTTTTTGGGGTCGATATCCGGCCGCACCGCGTGAAACTCGATCCCCAGCGGCCGTATCTTCGGCTCAAACACTGCCGGAACCGCCATCACCGGCGTATGTCCGCGACGCTTCAACTCCAGCGATATTGCAATCAGCGGATTGATATCGCCAAACGTTCCGATATTCGAAAGAATCACGCGCAAGATGAATACCCCATTGAACGCTGGGTGCCCCAATCCTTTCGCGGCTCTATCGCGAAAGGGTGGGAGAGCACGACCCCACGCACCGCCTATTTTCACCCACCCAGACCAATTACGAGGTTAATCCATCGAAGTCAAATCTGCGCCAGTATCCGACGCCGGCCGCCCCGCTTTGACCACTACAAGTTCTGGTTGATTACTGTCTGCGCGTAATTTCCAGCCACAGACCATCCGCCTGGAACACGAAGAGTGTCACAACGACTGCGCCTGTTTTTACGATTCAAAGTTAAATTCACTTGACACCGCCAATCTCAAATCAGTAGCCTCACAGAACATCCCAAAGGGAGTTCCAGGATTCCCGCGCAGATGCTTCTGTCTACACTCGATCGGGAGCGGATCGCCGCTCGGTTTCGACAGAAGCGCTGGTTTGGAGCACCCCCCTCCGCACCGGCAATGGAGCAGGTGGTTCCTCAACCGTTCGCTATAGGTTCAGCCAGTTTTACCGGGTCCCCATCCTCTGATTATCGAGGTCACCATGAAGATCGGCATCCCTTGCGTCCTGTTCTCCGAATGGCCACGGACGCAATCAGCCGCAACCCACGCGCCGTGCAAGCTAGAGCGGCTCCACCTCTCGCTGCTTACGAGGTTGATTTCCCAACAACATTTGGTCGGCTTCAAACCGCGCCAAGGGAGTTATCCGATTATGGCAAACCACCGTTCCAAGTCTGCCGTTGCAGGCCTCTTCTGTTTCTCTGTCTGCGCCCTCATCCTGCAGGGCGCCCTCTGCGTCCCGGCTTATGCCCAGGATGCCGCACCCGCCACCGGCCCGGTCAAGGCGCCGGTGAAGCAAATTCACATATACAGGCCGAGGAGCGGATCTCTCAACTCAAATCGCCTGCACGAACCTCTTGGACCGCGGGTCACGGAACAGCCAGACGTGCCAAGGCCGCTAAACGCCGGTTCCGGAATCGTCTATACGTGCGACCCAAATTTTGCGTCGAATGCGCCCGCAGGGACGTGCAACTATCTGAACACGGTGATTGCCGGGTATTACGCCAGCAAGTTCACAAATGCGAACGCCAACATCTACCTCGTGTATGGCACTACAGGTCTCGGCGCAACTAGTTCGTACACCAACTATCTAACCTACAGCCAATACGAAACTGCTTACAATAGCATCGCAGGCAAGAGCGCAATCCAGACTTCAGCACTGTCCGCGCTGGCTACGTACGATGCAACGCCCTACGGCAGCGGCCAGGTCTCTGTCACAGTCTCTCTCGGCGAGACTCTCGGCTTCCCGCCCTCAGATTTTACGGGCACCACCCCCAGCGGGGATTTTTGCACTGCAGGCACAGCCGGATGCTACAACGCAGTCACAACGATCACAAATGACACGATCGACACACCACTCTACTACGACAACGTAGGCGGACCCGAGCCGAGTGATGCGTACGACTTCTATGCTGTGGTGATGCACGAGACCGACGAAGTTCTCGGTACCTCCTCCTGCATCACTACACAAACTACTCCGCTGTCAAACGGATGCGACGGCTTTGGCCCAGACTCTTCCGAGGTTGGCACCCCCGCGGCAGTCGACCTGTTCCGTTTTTCCAGTGCGGGACACCTCGTCCTGGATAGTGCCCTGAGCCTCACTCCCGGCGCGTACTTCTCGTACAACGGAGGCACGACAGACGGCGCGAAAGGCAATGCGGGAAATGGAAAGTTCTACAACACTTTGGATAATGGCGACGACTACGCCGACTTTGTTTACACTGATCCGGAAAATTGCGCAACCAACGAAGCAGTTCAGGATGCGGAGGGCTGCCCCGGAGAAGATGCGGGCCTCAACATCCTCAATGACGGCGGCGGGGAAGTCAACATACTCAATGCGGTCGGATTCTCGACACCCTCAATTTCACCCGCTGTGCTCAGCTCACCAACCGCGGGAAGTATACTAGCCGCTACCCCTACAACGTTTGAGTGGGCGGCGGTGGCGGGGGTCAAGTATTACGACCTTCACCTTAGCGCTGTGGGGCCGGGTGGCGCTGACTTGTATGCCTCTAGTACTACATCAGGCACCTCTGTGACAGTGGGCGGGCTTCCGGTGAACGGGACGAAGATCTACGCGGCGCTCTATTCGTTCATCGATGGAGCCTGGCAACATACCGACACCGACTACACAGGGAATTCGTTGGCGCTGGGGCAAATCTCCTCTCCGGCTCCAGGCTCAACGTTCACGGGTACCAGCGAAACGTTCACGTGGTCGCCGGTGGCGGGGATTACCCTTTTCGATCTCCACCTTAGCGCGATTGGTTTCGGTGGCGCTGACATATATGCCTCCGGTACGGTCAAAGGGACTTCTCTGAACGTGACTGGCCTCCCATCCAACGGAGAGAGGATTTACGCGCGGTTCTATTCGTGGGTCGGTGGAGCCTGGCAACCTACCGACATCGAATACAACGCTTACAAGGCACCAATTTAAGTAAGGACTGGGCACGCGCATTTGTCGGATAGACGTCCGCCGCCTGAGTTCCAAAATCACAAGACGCGAGCCGGAAGGTATCGTTTTAAACGATATCCCCGGCTCGCGCGCCATTTGTAGTGGAACCTTTGCCACGATTCGGTTCTCCGGGGTGTAACCGGCAATCCAATCAGATCTCCTCCATATCAAAGGTTTGACCGCGGCGCCTCACCTGAATCGATGGCGCCTCTCCCGTCCGGCCAACCCTGAATCCAACGACGTACAACATCGCCCCGCCTTTTTCGCAAGTCGAACAAGCCCCTGGCGCGCAAGCGCCGTCTGCCGCACCGCAGGTGCTTCAGGACTGCTTAATCTTCCCTGCGTCATACTACTCTCGGAGACATTCGCCCCCGCATGCGCGTCCTGCTCGTCGAAGATGAAGTCCGCCTGGCCGACAATCTCGCCACGGCTCTGCGCGACGGCCCGGGGTTCGCCGTCGACTGGGCTGAAGACGGCCAGGCCGGCGACGATTGCGCAAGCAACCTCTGCTACGACCTCATCGTGCTCGACCTTATGCTCCCCAAACTCGATGGCCTCAGCCTGCTCAAGCGTCTCCGCGCGCGCCGTGACGCAACGCCGGTTCTAATCCTCACCGCCAAAGACGGCGCCGACTCCATCATTCAGCTTCTCAACGCCGGCGCGGACGACTACCTGGCCAAGCCTTTCGACCTCGGCGAGCTCATTGCCCGTGCCAAGGCCCTCATCCGCCGCGGCAAAGGCGCAGCCCACCCCACCCTCACCGTCCTCGGTCTCACCGTCAATACACTTGAGCAAACAGTCCTCCGCAACGGCGTCTTTGTCGATCTCTCTCCCACCGAGTACCGTGTTCTCGAATACCTCATCCATCGCCCCCGCGTCATCGTCAGCAAGCGGGAACTCCTTGAGCACCTCTACGACTACAACTGGGAGCACCATTCCAACGTTATCGAGGTCCACGTCTCCAACCTCCGCAAGAAGCTCGATGCCGTTCTCCCCGAGTCCGACCCCATCATCGAAACCATGCGCGGACGAGGTTACCGCCTCGCTCCGAGCTTTCCAATTAACGCCGATCCGGCCGCCGACCCGATCCCCGAGCGTGGTCAATGAAGGACCAGGGCCAATGAAGTTAGCCATCCAGCCCCGCTCCATCGCCTTTCGACTCATCGTCGCCGTACTCACTGTCGAACTCCTCTCGTCGATCCTCGTCGTCGTCCTTTCGTTCGGCTACGAGCGCCATATCCACTTCCGCGCCTTTGACGTAATGCTTCACGGCCGTGCCGACTCCATCCTCGGCGCAGTGCAAGACGCGGACGACCCCGACGACAACGTGATCCTTGACCAGGCCGATCTCCACATCCCTCCCGACGACGTCTATGAGGTCTACGAAGTTGGCGGCCGCCTGCTGGGCCGGTCTTCCAACTGGCAAGG
>JBELAI010000219.1:0-11616 GCA_049508975.1 Occallatibacter sp.
CCACAACTGTAAGGCTCAGGGTAGCTGTCGTCGACTGCGCTGTCGGCTGCGTTGAGTCCGTTACCGTTATTGCCACCGACGCTGTTCCCACCGAGCTTTGCGCGGGCGTGCCCGTGATTGCGCCGGTTGAGCTGCCGATCGACAAGCCGCTGGGCAGGCCGGTTGCTTTGAATGTGTAAGGCGTGGTGCCGCCGGATGCGGTGATTGAAGCACTGTAGGAACTGCCGGCCGTGGCATTTGCGAGCGAGGCGGTAGTAATCACCAGCTTGCTGGCTTGAATCGTGAGGCTAAGCTTGGCTGTCGCGGACTGCTTTGTGGGTTGGGTCGAGTCCAGGACTGTTACCGCAACGGAAGCTGTTCCGACTGAGCCTTGCGCCGGTGTGCCGGTAATTGCGCCGGTCGAGCTGCCGATCGACATGCCGCTGGGCAGGCCGCTCGCGCTGTATGTATATGGAGTGGTGCCGCCGGATGCTGTTATCGAAGAGCTGTAGGAACTGCCGGCCGTTCCATTCGAAAGAGAGGTCGTTGTGATGGTGAGCACGGTGAGCGCGATGGGAGGGGTGGGACCACCGTTTGGTGCTGTGATTGCGCTGCAACCGGCGAGCAGCAGTGCCGCTCCCAAAATCATGTATTTGTGAGTGTTCCGCATGTCAGCGCTGGTACCTTTCTTCGTGCCTGCCTGCCGGGTGCAGGCTGGACCTTCTCTGCCGATTGAGCCTTCGGAGCAACACCACTCGATTTGAACCGGGCAGCGGTCAGGCCGGATCGGCTTAAAACGCCGACCAAGTTTCACCCATAACCGAGAAGCGATGTGGCCAGCAATGTCCAAATGAGGTTTGCTGATCAAAAGGACAGCAATTTACCTGCCACATTCTGCGGTTCAATTTGCGGGGATTATAATTCTTCGAAAGGTCTGGCTTGGATGGCACTTCCGGGGGATACAACGGAGATGGCGCCCCGTTGGAGAATCATCCCCCGTGCAGTTTTTACCGCATTAAGTGGTTAACCGTGCAGTTTTGCCTTTGACTGCCGTTACGCCCAGCTGAACCCGCTCTTCTGCAGCGGAAGGGTGCGGATGCGCTTGCCTGTCGCGGCAAAGATAGCGTTGCTCACCGCCGGAAGAATCGGCGGCAAGGTTGGCTCACCCAAACCGGTCGGCGCATAATCCGTCTTGCGCCAATAAACTTCGATTGGCGGGACTTGCCTCATGCGCAGCAGCGGATGGTTGTGGAAGTTCGACTGCACGACACGGCCTTCGGAAAGGGTGATCTCCTGCGCCATCTCGCCCATTCCGTCAATTACGCCACCGAAGCCCATGCTCTCCGCGGCGCGCGGATTGATGATCTGACTGCCCACATCGCCTGCCGCCCACACGTGATGGACGGTGACCTTGTTGTTCGCGTCTACGCTGACGTCCGCCACTTCGGCAAAGTAGCCAAGGTGACAGAACCATGCGGCGATACCCATGCCGCGGCCCGGCTCTTTTGGCCGCTTGGCCCAGCCGGATTTCTCCGCCACCAGCTCAAGCACACCCTTGAACCGTTCCGGAATGAGAACCGACTGCCCGGTCGGCTCGTGGTCACCCACCTCGTCTTTGCCGCTGGCCTTCCACGGCGCCTGCTTGTTGCTCAATAGATCGAGCTGGAATTCGAGCGGGTCGCGGCCGGCCTCGTGCGCCACTTCATCCAGAAACGACTGCGCCACCCAACAGTAGATATTGTCCCCCGGGGCGCGCAGAGCGCCGGTGCGCAGCATCAGCGGCTGAGGGGTTATGTGGAGCGCGTATGCCGGAGGAAAGCCTGAGGGAAATGTGTCTGACCCGATGCCGCCGCCGGAGGTGAACTGCTTCCCTTCGCCGTATGTGATGAGGTGATGACGCCACGCGGTTACCTTGCCCTGCGCGTCGAGACCGGCCTTGAGGCCAACGGTACCACCGGGGCGGAACGGGTCGTGCGCGATATCGTCTTCGCGGGCCCAGAGCAGCTTGACGGGCGCACCAATCTGTTTTGAGATCCACGCGGATTCAACGGCGTAATCATTCTGGAGCCGGCGGCCGAAGCTGCCGCCGCCGCGCACCAGGTGGGTGGTGATGTCGGTCTCCTGAATGCCGAGCGTTTTTGCTACCAGTTCGCGGCCGTTGATGGGCAAAGTGCTGGTGGTCCACATCTCCAGCTTGCCGTCTTTCCAGTGGGCCGTGCAGCCCTGCGGCTCCATTGTCGCATGAGCGATGAACGGATATTGATAGGTGGCTTCAACTACCTTGGCGGACGATTTGAATGCGGCATCCACGTCCCCATATTTGCGGAGGGTGTTTGCTGGCGGGGCCTGCAGCAGTTCCACGGCGCGCTTCTCGAAACCCTCACTGGATTGCGTGGCCGCAGGGCCCAGATCCCAATCGACCTTGAGCTGCTTGCGGGCCTGCTGCGCTTGCCACCACGTGTCTGCCACAATGGCGATGCCCGGCTCCATGCCCGGTTCCCAGGGCGTGTAAGCTGCGGGAGTGATGCCGCCGTCAATTACAAAGGCATGGCGCACTCCGGGAAGCGCTTTGATTTCGTCGAGGTTGGCTGTCTTCACCTTTCCAGCGAAAACTGGAGCTTTTTGAATCGTGGCAAACAGCATTCCTGGCACTTTTACATCGATGCCGAAGATTGGCTTGCCAGTCACGATGGTGTGGGTATCAACACCCGCCTGCGAGTGGCCAATGATGCGGTAATCCTTGGGGTCTTTGAGCTTGACGGAGCTGAGCGCGGGCGGCGGCAAAGCGGCAGCCTTGGCGGCCAGTTCGCCATAGCCGGCAGAACGGCCGGAGGCAGCGTGGAGGACCCGGGCCGAAGACGCCTGAACCACCTGAGCCGCGCCTGGCTTAGGTGCAGAGGAAGTGACAGTCTGGAGCACACGGCCGGGCTCAGTCGTGCATTCCGCGACCGGCACGCCCCAGGTCTGTGCCGCAGCGGTCATAAGCAACTGGCGGCCTGCAGCGCCCACGCGGCGCATGGGTTCCCAGCCCATCGGCGTGTTCGCGGAGCCGCCTGAAAACTGAATGCCATAGATTTTCTCGTTCAGATCGGCCTGTTGCACGCGGACGTCTTTCCAATCGACATCCAGTTCTTCGGCAATCAGCATGGGCAGCATGTTGCGCATGCCCTGACCGGTTTCAGAGGCGCGCGCCATGATGGTGACGATGCCGTCGGGCGCAATTTTGATGAAGGCCTGGGGCGTGAGGTCAGGCGGAGCGCCCGGTCCCTGAGCCATGGCGAGCGGTGATTTATACAGATTCAAAACGAGGCCGCCACCTGCAAGGGCGCCCAATTGTAAGAACGATCTGCGAAGAATGCGCATGGTTCGAGCCTCCCTTCTACCTGGTGTTGACAGCCGCTTCAGCTGCTTCATGAATGGCCTGACGAATGCGCGGATACGTTCCGCAGCGGCAGAGGTTGCCGCTCATGGCCGCGTCGATCTCGGCATCCGTGGGATGAGGCGTGTGCGAAAGAAGCGCGGCGGCGGACATGATCTGACCAGCCTGGCAGTACCCGCATTGCGGCACGTCCAGCGCTTCCCACGCCACCTGCACAGGGTGCGAACCATCCGGGGAAAGGCCTTCGATGGTGGTGATGGCGTCATTCGTCACCGACCCCACGCGGGTCATGCATGACCGAACTGCCTTGCCGCCAATCATGACCGTGCATGCGCCGCACAGGCCCATGCCGCACCCATACTTGGTGCCCGTATAGTTGAGAACATCCCGTAGCACCCAAAGGAGCGGGGTATCCGGCGGAACATCCACGGTGCTAACAACGTTGTTGATTGTCAGTTTCAGCGGCATATTTGCACCTCATTGTTGGCTCAAACGAAATGCTTTCATTTGGAAAGATCAGACTGCGAACGAAATCTGCCTGCAACGGCATTGGGGAAACGCAATCTTCCGGGCCAAGGCGGTCCGGATGTCTTTAACTATAGACGAAGACATTATGCTCCAGGTCTCCCGCCCGGCCTGGCATTTTCGAGGCCCGGCGGGAGAACCTTGCCGCCTTAGCGACTGAAAACCACGTACCGGCGGCCGGCATATAGCCGATAACCCCCAGCAGGGTCTGCGGTTACCTGCAGCGGTGTGGGCCGTTTCAACCCCGCATCGTTGCCGGAGTCTACGGACAGAATGTCATGCGCGCCCACGTCGGTAACAACAAACTTGTCTCCGCCAATGAATCCAATGCCATACACACCTGCCGGCAGGCTTTGTCCGCCCACCTTGATAGGCACTTCAGCAATGAAATAGGCGGAATACTTCGCCTGAATGTCGGTGGAGTAGCCGCTGGTATCAACCAGCGTACTCAGCACATAGAATCCGTCGGCAAACTTCACGCCGCCCGAGTTCCGCAATTGCGTGGTGGCCGACTGGCCTTTGTAATAAACGCTGGCCGGGAGCATCTTTTGCAAATCCGCCGGCTTCAGTACCGTATCCCCGCCTTGTGCCCTTGCGGCCAACGGCGCCGCAAGGACGGCTACTGCCATCGATCCGGCCGCCACAAACTTCAGAATTGCTGATAAACGCATCGTGAACTCTCCTCTTACCTGCTGCGCTTGGAGTATACCGCACCCCGGTATAGGCCGGCGCTGCCTTAGTCCTCCGTCGAGAGAACATCGTAGAAGTAGTTGATCAACGCGCGCTTGACCGGCGACGGCGCCTTCGGCAGTTGGATGGTCCGTTCGGTGGTTATGGGGCCAACCATCGATACAGCGCCGAGGCGCACAACTTTTCCATCTGCCAGTTCCAGATAGATCGGTACCAGCATTTTGAAGTTTGCTGGAACTCCCGATTGCGTGAGCTTGAAATGCAAGCTGGTTGCGTCTCCGTTCTGCGTAATCTGGCTCTCGAAGTGATAGCTGGGAAGATCTGTGCCGTACACATACTCGTTGAAGAACCAGTCCATTTTCTGGTTGCCATCGAGGTTCATCGCTGGGCTCATGTGCTTTTCAACGACAGCCTTGAAGTCTTCCGTAGTGGCGGCTTGCAAACGGTAGGTGGCAAGAAAATCGTGCATGGTGGCGCGAAACAGGTCGTCGCCCTCTTTGGGGGACCACATCATCATTCGAACCATGTGCAGGATGAACGCTCCCTTGGGATAGACCAGGTTCTGGTAGATATCCCACCCGACTTTCTCCGTATTGAGCCGGAACCCCATTGTCACCGGACCTACGTCAATGGGACGAAAGCCCTGCGCACTCTTTTCGGTAATAAGCCTCCGTTGCTGCTTCCAGAATTCGCGAAACTCGTCGGGCTTGGGCCTCGACAACTGAAGAAAAATGGAAGCCGAAGTGTTAGCAAAGCCTTCGCTCATCCATTGGTCGCGATAACTGCGGAAGCCGACGGTCTGTCCCCACCATTGGTGCGCTACCTCGTGGGGAGTTACCACCTTCCAATACATATCTTCCGGGTGCAACCCGAAGGCGTGTTGCTGGGTGGAATCGAGAAATCCGCAGATCGGCAGATACACCAGCATGGGCCAGCTCTGCCCGTAGTTGCACGCGAACTGCTGGGTGATGGCGACCTTGGCGAAGGGAAGCGGGCCAAAGAAACTGGTGTAGATGCGCGCGGCCACTTCGCCCTGGCTCAACTGTGTGGGTAGCATACCCGCGGCATCGAAATTGCCCACAGGCGCGCGCGCGCCTTGCTGAGCGTTGGGCCCGCCAGGCATAATGCCCGTGTTGTTAAAGGCGGCGGCAAAGGAATCGGGCGGCGTGGTATTGGCGTAGGCGTCAATGGTCAGGTCGTCGCCCCCCTTGCCTTCGATTTTGGCCTCCTTCATGGTGAATCGGCCGAGATTGAAACCCACTACGGCGAGGGGCACATCGGTCTTCCATTCCGTTGTCGTGACCTTGCCATCGGTGCTTTCGTTTACTTTGGTTCCTGTGGCAAGTAACTCAAGGCCCTTGGGCACATGGAATGTCATGCGATAAGTAGCGTAATTACCCAGGCCGCTGGATGCATTGGGATACCAGCTCTCGCGCGCGATAGGATAATAGTTCGCGCCGCCCTCATCCCTTACAACATCTTTTCCGGCATAGGTAATGCGAATTGTTGTTGACTCTCCCACCTTGAGCGGCTTGGCCAGCACTACGCCAAAGTCCGGGTCGTCGTCCTTGCCCTGCTGCACAAAATCCAGATCGTCGCCCGCCGCCGTTTGTACGCGGCTTACACGCAGCGTTCGATAGAGATCGAGAGGGACGACGGCAAGGCCATCCTGCTGCGCGCGCACTTCAACAGATGCTATGCCGCTTAGAAAGCCGTTCTTCTCGATAGAGACGTCGAGGTTTTCGTTCAGGATGCGGTAGGGTGCGTTGAGTTCGTTCCCGCTGGCCACGCCATTCACGTATTCGGACGCGCGATGGAACGCAAGCGGAATGCTGGGGCCCCAATCGCTCCAATTCGTCAATTCCAGTTCCTCTGGCGCTATGTTCTCCGCTCCCTGTGGGTCGAAGATGAAAGACAGATGCGAATCTTTCTTTCCACGAATTGCTGCCATGAAGTATCCGCCCTCAGCTGGGCTCAAAACGTCTTGAAGCAGGCGCAGATCGTAATTCTGGTGAAGCTTGAGCCGCGCAAAACTCTGAAACTCCATTGCCGCCTGGATGTAGACTTTGTCCGGCTCGCCCTTGCCTGTTGAGGCCTTGTGTAACTCGGCGGCCGTCGCATCGGTAAAGCGGAGCACCACCTGATCGAAGTCCTCGTCGAACTCTTCGGCATGATTCGTAACAGAAAGATTGTGGCGCTCCTCGGCAGTTGGTGGGGTGATGTGCAGATGGCCATCGCCCTTGAAGACCGCACCCGTTACCTTGCCGTTCACTTCGCCGAAGAAAGCGAAATCGCCGCGGCGAAAGGTGAAGGTGGCCGCGTCGCGATGCAACTCCACATTACTCACTACAATTACTTCGCCGCCTGGCAAAAGGCTGCGGAGTTGCTGGTAACAGGTATTGGAATTTGCTGGACGCTGCGCGTTGAGAACCGCGGAGAAGGGTGCTAATAGAAAGGCAAGAATTGCGAAAAACGCACGTACTCGAATAGGCACGAAGCGTGCTCCAGTTATAGGATTTGTAGCTATAGTATGAGGCCTAACTTGACTTGGGCAGTGACAAGTTTCTAATTTTTCCAAAATTCGCTTGCAATCGAACGTCTCGGGAGCGGAAATCCACAAAACTCCACCCCCTCTTCGCCGTTCGAATTACAAAGCGTATAAATCCACGTACTCGTTCACTGCAGTGGATTCGAGGCGCGCCCGGTCGCGCGAGGCATCCAGAATTCTCTTTTGCCTTTCCTCGTCAAAGCGACGCCGCAAATTCGTTTTGAACTTTTCTACGAGCAGAGGTAATCCATCTTCGCGGCGGCGACGGTGACCTATGGGAAATTCGACTGTCTCCTCGATCACCGTGCCGTCGTTGAGTTCCACGCGCAATGAGTTAGCAATGGAGCGCTTCTCCGGGTCATGATAGTCGCGTGTGAATGCAGGCACCTCGACGCACTCCATCTTCGCACGCAGCTCGTCGATGCGCGGATCCGTCGCGATCCAGTCTTCGTAGTCCGCCGCGGTCAACCGGCCAAACAAGAGTGGAATTGCAACCATGTATTGCACGCAGTGGTCGCGATCGGCGGGGTTGGCGAGCGGGCCTTTCTTGTCGATAATGCGCAGGCAGGCCTCGTGCGTGCGAATGGTGATGTTGAGAATATCGGCAGCGGACTTGCCCATTTTCTCCAGGTGCGCGTGCACGGCCATCGCCGCTTCCACTGCCGTCTGCGCGTGGAATTCGGCTGGATAACTTATCTTGAACAACACGTTTTCCATCACGTAACTGCCGTAAGGCCGCTGGAACCTGAACTCCTGTCCCTTGAATGACACGTCGTAGAAACCCCATGTCTTTGCTGTCAGCACGGAGGGGTAACCCATTTCGCCCACCTTCGCCATCAGGGCCAGACGCACCGCCCGGCTGGTTGCATCGCCCGCGGCCCAACTCTTCCGCGAGCCGGTATTCGGTGCATGGCGATAGGTGCGCAGACTCTGCCCATCCACCCATGCGAGTGAGAGCGCGGCGATGGTCTGATCGCGTGTGAGCTCCAGTAACTGGCTCACAACTGCTGTTGTAGCCACTTTCACAAGCACCACGTGATCGAGGCCGACTTTGTTGAATGAGTTTTCGAGAGCAATGCAGCCCTGAATTTCATGCGCCTTGATCATCGCCGTCAAAACATCGCGCATAACCAATGGGGGTCTGCCTTCTGCCACAGCTTTGCGCGAAAGCCAATCTGCTGTGGCCAGGATGCCGCCCAGATTGTCAGAGGGATGGCCCCATTCGGCCGCCAGCCAGGTGTCATTGAAGTCCAGCCAGCGAATCATGGTTCCAATGTTGAAGGCGGCCAGCACGGGGTCAAGCTGATAATTCGTGCCTGGCACCTTGGCCCCGTTGGGCACAACCGTCCCCGGCACAATCGGCCCGAGGAGCTTGGTGCAGGCTGGGTATTCAAGCGCCTCAAGACCGCAGCCAAGCGTGTCGATGAGGCAATGTTGCGCGGTGCTGTAAGCGAGGTCGCTTTCGATTTTGTAATTCAGTGCATAGTCGGCGATGTCGGTTAAGACTTCGTCCGGCGCTGGACGCTCATTGCTGATGTGCGAAGACACTTGCTCTCCCTTTATTCCCGTTCTTCAATCGGTCATGCTCAGATGATCGAACCGAGCAAAATTCCCAAAACAACAATCCCTCCCCACACCTTCGCAAGAAAGAGGATTGTGTTGCGGTCCATGTCACGTCGTGTCCATTTTCCCAAGTTAATCGATACGAGGAAACCCGTCGCACCGACTCCAATCATCGTGGCTGAGATAGAAAGCAACGACTGCAACGCGGACTCTCCTATCAGTTTCCTATGAACACGCGCCACACGAAAACGGCTATTCCCGTTCTTCAATCGGAACAAACTTCAGATTGTCTGGCCCAATGTAATCGGCCGACGGACGAATGATCTTTCCGTCCTGGCGTTGCTCAATCACATGCGCGCACCAGCCGGCGGTCCGCGCAATGACAAACAGCGGCGTAAACAAATCAATCGGAATCCCCATCTGATGATAAGCAACCGCCGAATACCAGTCCAGATTGGGGAACATTCGCTTGGCGTCGCTCATCACATTCTCGATGCGTTCCGCAATGTCGTAGAGCCGCGTGTCGCTTGCCGCAATTGCCAGTTTCCGCGCTACTTCCTTCACAATATCGCTGCGCGGATCGCTGATGGTGTAGACCGGATGGCCGAAGCCGATGATCACCTCGCGCTCGCTCACTCGGCGGCGAATGTCGGCCTCCGCTGCTTTCGCCGATGTGTAGCGTTGCTGAATCTCAAGCGCCACTTCGTTGGCTCCGCCGTGCTTGGGCCCCTTCAACGCGCCAATCGCCCCGGCAACGCACGAATGCAGATCCGACCCAGTCCCCGCAATCACGCGCGCTGTAAATGTGGACGCGTTGTACTCGTGCTCCGCATAGAGAATGAGCGATGTCTGCATGGCGCGGGTCCACTCCGCGCTGGGCTTTTCTCCATGGAGTAAATGCAGGAAATGCGCGGCGATGGAATCTTCGTAACGCTCGACTTCAATGCGTCTTCCGTTGCGCGCGTAGTGGTGCCAATAGAGCAGCATTGACCCGAGAGATGCGAGCAGCGTATCGGCAATTGCGCGCGCTCCATGGTCGTCGTGTGCCGCACGCTCGGGCAGCACGCAGCCAAGCACGCTGACTCCAGTGCGCAAAACGTCCATTGGGTGGGTCGACGGCGGCAGCAGCTCGAGCGCCTGCTTTACCGCAGCCGGCAAGCTGCGCATGGGCCGCAAACGCGCTTTGTAGGCAGCCAGTTCCGCAACATTGGGCAGCTTGCCGTGTACCAGCAGGTGGGCCACTTCTTCGTACTCGCAATGGGCGGCCAGGTCCTTGATGTCGTAGCCGCGATAGTGCAAATCGTTGCCGCTGTGGCCTACGGTGCAGATCGCCGTGTTGCCTGCCGGCGTGCCGGACAGGGCTACCGATTTTTTCGGTTTGAACGCCGGCGCGGTTGCAGGTTGTGTTTCGTTCATGATCAAGTCTCCGAACCATCAGCTTAAAGTGACCCTCTCCGAATTCCCTCAGGGGCTAAAGGATTGGGCGACAAGAGAAGCATGTCGCGATTCAAGGTTTACAGCCCGGATCAGGCTTATCTGCTGCCTCCGAGTGTGCGGGACGAGTTGGGCGAGAAGCACCTGTGCTTTTTCGTTCGTGAGGTGATTGAGCGGTTGGACATGAGCGTGTTCGAGCAGAGCTATAGTCTGGAAGGCGGAGAGCTTTACGCGCCCCAGTTGATGCTGGGCGTGTGGCTTTACGCGTACGCGTTGGGCATCACCAGCGCCCGGCAGGTGGAGCGTCGATTGGTGGAGGATTTGGCGTTTCGCTATCTGGCTGGCGGTTCGCGGATCGATAACTGGGCTCTGAGTGCGTTCCGCCGCCGCCACGGCCTGGCGCTGAACGACGCCTTCACGCAGGTGCTTGAGTGGGCGCAATCGCGCGGCATGGTCAAACTGGGCCGGGCGGCGATCGACTCGACGCGGGTTGCGGCTAACGCCAGTAAAGACCGCGTGGACTCCGAGCAGGCGCTGCGCGATACGCGTGCGCGGCTCCGGCGCCAGGTGCGCAGCTGGCAGAAGGCCGCCGACAAGGACGACGCCGAACCGGGTGGTCTGGAAGTGGCCATCGGGGAGCTGAACAAGTCGCTGGCGGAGATGCCGCGGCGGCTGGAAAAGCTGAACAAGAGCGGATTGAAGAAGCTGTCGCGGACCGACGAGGATGCGCGCTTTCTGCGCCAGCGCGGAGACAAGTTCGTGCTCGGCTACTCGGCGGAGATCGCCGTTTCGGATGATCATCTGATCGTGGCCCAGCGGGTGACGCAGAACGCGACCGACAACGCCTCGCTCGCGCCGATGGTGGATCAGGTCGAGCAGCGATGCGGCGCACCGCCCGGCGCGGCTCTTGCTGACAGCGGCTTCTTCTCGATCGACAACCTGGAACAGATGGAACAGCGCAACATCGATGCTTATGTACCGGACTCGAACATGGCGCGGGCTTTGAACCTGGGAACGGCTTGCCGCACCCGGGCCTGTGCCCCGGCCCATCGCCGCATGAGGGCAAAATTGCGAAGTCCGGCCGGACAGGCCGCCTACGCGCGGCGCAAGGCAGTCGTCGAACCGGTCTTCGGAGTCCTCAAACAACAACGTGGAATGAGACAATTTCGCACCCGTGGATTGCAAAACGTAAACAACGAATTCACCCTGGCCACACTGGCCTTCAACATCACCCGGATCAAATCGCTGATGGCAGCCTGAGCCCAACCACAGACAACCAAACCGGCCGGCTAGCAGGCAAAAAGCAACACCGCAACCGGAAAAACTCAACCAGAACCACGCAAATCAAAGGGGCCAAAAGCGTTCTCACGCAGACACTAAAGCCCAACTGATTTTGCTACGTTTATGTACGGGCTGAAGCCCGTACCCTTCACTAAAGCCCCGTACCGTTCATGGCTGCAATTGATGCAGAAGTTCCCCAGTGTGGTGAATCTGAAGT
>JBELAI010000022.1:0-43906 GCA_049508975.1 Occallatibacter sp.
GATGCGGGCGCGCACGAAGGGCTCGGCGCGGCGCAGAACGATAGAGACCACGACGGCGAGAGCCGCCAACAGCAGGAGCAGACCGGCGCCGATCCACTTAAGCCACCGATTTCTGCGCCAAAATGAAGTGTGAATCTCGGTCACCAACCCCTCCCGATTGGATTTTATTGTCGATGGTCCAGCCTGCGGGCACTTTCTCATTAGACGGTGCAGGGCGTAGACTCCATAACATAGATGCAAATGCTTATTGAAAAGCTCGTAAAGCTGCAGAGCGTCGATTTGGAGCGCACACGGCTGAATACCGCCCTGCGCGCGCTGCCGGCCGAGATTGCCCAGGCACATGGTGCGCTGTCCGCTGCCGAGCGCCAGGCCGCGGACGCCTCCGACGCACTGACGCGGGAAGAAACGCTGCGCACGCGCCTGGAGCGGGAGATTACCGGACATCGCCAGAAAGTAGCAAAGTTCCGTAAGCAGCTGGACGCGGTGAAGACGCCCGAACAGGCCGAAGCCATCGAGCACGAAATCCGGTTTTCGACCGACGAGTCCGACCGGCTCGAGACCGAGGAATTCTCCAGCCTTGAGCGCACCGAGGCTCAGGAAGCCGCATTGGCCGCGGCCCGCGCGCAGGTAGAAGAGCTGGCTGGTGCGCTCGACAAGGTCCGAGCCCGCGCATCCCTTCGCCAGCAGGAGTGCAATGCCGAGTTGGCAGTCCTCAACGCCGAGCGGGATGAGTTGCGCAAGGAGATTGAGCCCGAGTGGCTGACCCGTTTTGACCGCCTCTCCGGCTCCCGTGGTACCGGCCTTGCTCGCGCGGAGAATCAGCAATGCAATGGTTGCCGCATGGGCGTGCGCCCGCAGACCTGGAATCAGCTGCGCGAAGGCGAACTGCTCACCTGCGACAGTTGCGGCCGCCTGCTCTACTGGGACCCGGCCTTCGCGCCCGTGGCCAAGTCTCCGCTCGCTGAAAAGAACCATACTCCCAAATCCAGGGCAAAGAAATCGCAAGCCGGAGACTAGCTTTGCGGCGCATCTGTGTGGACATGGATGAGGTAATGGCCGATACGCTGGCCGAGCATCTCCGTCGCTACAACCAGACGTTCGAGGAAGAGATCACCACGCAGGACCTGGCCGGCAAAGGATTGTGGGAGATTGCACCGCTGGATCGCCGGGCAGAGTTGCGCGCATTTCTCGATGCCGAAGATTTCTTCGAGGATCTGGCGCTCATCCCCGGCGCGCAGGAAGTGTTGAAAGACCTCAGCGAACGGTTTGAAATCTTTATCGCCACTCAGGCCATGACCGTGCCCAACTCCCTCGGCCCGAAATACCGTTGGCTCCAGCGCCATTTCCCATTCATCCCACCAACCCACTATGTATTCTGCGGAAACAAGAGCATATTGCGAGCCGACTACCTGATCGACGACCTGCCGCGCAACCTCGAGCGCTTTGAAGGCCAGGGAATCCTCTATACCGCCCCGCACAACCTGACAGCCACGGGTTATATCCGCGTAGACAACTGGCAGGAAGTAGCAAAGTACTTCGCCGGCATCGCGGATTAGTCTCGGAGAGAGGTGAGCGTCGCAGGGAGGCGGGGGTTACAACCCCCGCATAATGCCATCAAATCAAAGTCGGCTTTACATGCTGCGGAAAAACCCGCTCCAGCCGGGATTTTTAAGGTTTTGTAAAAGGGCACGACTTCAGTCGGGCCAATAAAGCCAATCAAATCAACGTTGGGCTTCAGCCCCTGCAAATGCCAATACCGACGAACTCTTCCGAATAAGAGTTTTTCCGCAACCTGATTTACCGCGGACAGGACTAAAGCCGCCTCTTTCACCCCAAATCCAGCAGGTCTTCGGCCTCTTTTTCAACGCCCAATCGGCGTCGGCCCAGGTTTGGGGGACTGAGCATCAGCCCGTGCACCTTGAGCCGCAACACGCAGCGGAACCGGCTGCGCAGGCGGCGCCTGGTGCATCGTCACGATGATGGCGCCCGCCGCTCTCTTCCCAGCGCACTGATAGGAGTGCGGCGTACTCGCGTCGAAGTAAATCGCGTCCCCGGCTTCCAGCGTGCAGACCTGGTCGCCGTGATGAATCTCCAGTTCACCCTCCAGCACATAGAGGAATTCGGACCCCGCGTGCATGTGCGCCTTGGGCTCCATCTCCTTGGACAGGGGAAGAAACTCGGCAAAGTACGGGTCCATGTGCCGATCGGGAACCATGTAGCCCAGGCTCTCAAAATAGTAAGTTGGATTACTCACCCCGGTCTGCGGCATCCTCACCCGCTCCGTCCGCCGATGTATCCGGAACAGCGCGGTGGGCTCGCTCTCAAAGAAATACGAAAGATCCTTGGAGAAGACCATCGCGATGCGGGAGAGATTGCGCAACGTCGGGACCACCCGGCCCGTCTCCAGTTGCGAAAGGAAACTGGCGGAAAGACCGGTGTGCTTGCCCAATTCGACAAGGCCCATGGACTTCTTGAGCCGCAGCCGCTTGATACGTTCGCCGATGTGTTTTTCCGCAATGAAGCGCTCGGCGGTTTCGGGATCAACCTGCGTCTTCTGTGTTTCTTCGCTCTTGATCACCGCTGCCTCACCCATTGCGCCTCCACTCTCAACAGACAACAGTTGGATGCTCATTTGCGCCAGATGTTGTCCGATCAACAAATATTCCCATGTTACAGAATTATCATCCCTCGCAACCGAGTTATGGTATTCACGAGGGAATACTGAATCCACACCGCCGGCACAGAACGGGGTTCATCGATGGTGCTCTTGTCCGGAGCTTCCGGAATCCTCGGGACAGCTTTGCGGCAGGCGCTTGACGCGCGCAACCTTGAAGTTCTGCAACTTGTGCGCCACGATCCTGTCGCCTCCGGGCAGCTCAAATGGGACCCCACGGCTCCAACTTCCATTCCCAACCCAAAGCCTCTGGAAGGGCTCTTTGCAGCAATCCATCTCTCCGGAGCCAGCATAGCCGCACATCGCTGGACCCCAGCCTACAAGCGGGAGCTCTGGGCGAGCCGTGTCGAGTCCACGCGGGCATTGGCGACGGTCTTGGCGAGCATGTCCCAGCCTCCACCCACGCTGCTGGTAGCATCTGCCACCGGCATCTATGGAAACCGCGGCGACGAATTGCTCGACGAGAACTCCAGCCCTGGAACCGGATTTTTGGCCGATCTCTGCCGCGAATGGGAGTCGGCTGCGCAGCCAGCAGCGAAAGCCGGCATCAGGGTCATCCATCTGCGTTTCGGAGTAGTCCTTGGGCCGGGCGGTGCACTGGCTAAAATGCTTCCCCTGTTCCGTTTGGGCCTGGGTGGGAGGCTTGGTTCCGGACGCCAGTGGATGAGCTGGATCAGCCTTGCCGACGCGGTTGCCGCCATTCTGTTTTCCCTCGACACGCCCGCGTTGGCTGGCCCTGTGAACCTGACCGCACCCCATCCAGTAACGAACGCGGAATTCACAAACGCTCTTGGACGCGCCCTTCATCGCCCCGCCATTCTTCCCGTCCCCGCGTTTGCCCTCCGCCTCGCCGTGGGATCAATCGCGAACGAAGCCCTCCTCGCCAGCGAGCGCGCGTTTCCTTCGCGCCTGACAACCGCCGGCTTCCAATTTACCCATCCTACAGTCGATACAGCTCTCACCGCCGCGCTTGCGTGAAGCCAGTAGCCCACCGACCCGCGTTATCCTAGAGAGTCCGGCCGCGATGCTTCTGCCTCGGCCGCCAAGGAAGTTCCGTATGCCTGAAGAATTCGTTATGCCAACGCCAGTCCCAAGCTCTCCTGGCGCGCAAGCGCCGTCCGCCCCAGCGCAGGTGGCAACTATAGCAACTCTCGGCCAGCACGAAGGCCAGTCCGTCATCCTCAAGGGCTGGCTCTACAACTCGCGCGAGAGCGGCAAGCTGCTCTTCCCCATCTTTCGCGACGGCACCGGCACCGTACAGGGCGTTGCCCACGTCAAAAGCGTCCCGGCAGAAGTATTCGAGAAGCTCAAAGGCCTCACGCAGGAATCCAGCGTCATCGTCACCGGCAAAGTCCGCGCCGACAAGCGCGCCCCCGGCGGCTATGAGCTCGACGTTGAGAACATCGAAGTAGTCCAGCGTGTTCCGGAGTCCGACCCCTATCCCATCACCCTCAAGGAGCACGGCGTCGACTTCCTTATGGAGCATCGCCACCTCTGGGTCCGCTCCCCGCGCCAATCCGCCATTCTCCGCATTCGTGCCGAAATCATGCGCGCAGCGGCGGAGTATTTCGACCAGAACGGCTTCATCCGCACCGATCCGCCCATCCTCACCCCCGCAGCCTGTGAAGGCACTTCGACGCTCTTTCCTGTGGACTACTTCGGCGACCCTGCCTTCCTCACCCAGTCCGGCCAACTTTACATTGAGTCGACAGCCCTCGCTCTGGGCAAGGTCTACAGCTTCGGCCCCACCTTCCGTGCTGAAAAATCCAAAACCCGCCGCCATCTGACCGAGTTCTGGATGATTGAACCGGAAGTTGCCTATTGCGATCTCGACGGTCTCCTCGAACTCGCCGAAAACTTTCTCTCCCACATCGTCCAGTCCGTCCTAAAGAACCGCGGCCCTGAGCTGACCGTGATAGGCCGCGACCGCGCCAAGCTCGAAGCCATCGTTCCGCCATTCCCGCGGCTTAGCTACGACGATGCCGCAGCCATGCTGAATGCGGCCTACAAGACCGGCCAGCTTGAGTCGCCCTTCGAATACGGCAACGACTTTGGCTCACCCGACGAGACCTGGCTCAGCAATCAGTTCGACCGCCCGGTCATGGTCAACCGCTATCCCGCCGACGTAAAGGCCTTTTACATGGAGCCCGACCCCAAAGACCCGAAGTTTGCATTGTGCGTAGACGTTCTTGCTCCGGAAGGCTATGGCGAAATCATCGGCGGCTCCCAGCGCGTTTCTTCTTATGAACTCTTAAGCGAGCGCATCGACCTCCACAAACTTCCACGCGCAGCATTCGAGTGGTACCTCGACCTGCGCCGCTACGGCAGCGTCCCCCACTCCGGCTTCGGCATGGGAATAGAGCGCGCCGTAGCCTGGATCTGCGGCCTCGACCACGTTCGCGAAACCATCCCCTTCGCCAGGACCCACCATCGGATCTACCCGTAAGGGCATCACCAACGCTTAAATAAATCGGGCCTGTCCACGTAGCGTTGCGGACAGGCCCGATTCTGGTTCAGCGTGACGCCCTTCACACCTGCATCACTTCAACTTCCTTCTTCCGCGAAAGCTCTTCCATGCGCCGAATCTCTTCGTCCGTCATCTTCTGCACTTCTTCCAGAGCCCGCTTCTCTTCGTCCTCGCTGATCTTTTTTTCCTTGGCTAACTTTTTCAGCACGTCGTTGCCGTCGCGGCGAACGTTGCGAATTGCCGTACGATGCTCTTCAAGAACCTTGTTCAGGTGTCTGCAGACATCGCGGCGGCGCTCCTCGGTCATCGGCGGAACAGGCACGCGGACCACCTTGCCGTCGCTTTGTGGATTCAGTCCCAGGTCGGCGCCCTGCAAGGCCCGCTCAATCTCCTTGATGACCGTCGGGTCATAAGGCGAGATGAGGATGAGCTGCGCCTCGGGCGTGGATACCTGCGCGAGCTGGTTGATCGGCATGTGCTCGCCGTAATATTCCACCTTGATCTGGTCGAGCATGTGCACGCTGGCCCGGCCCGTTCGCGTAGAAGCGAGGTTGGCCTGGAATGTGGCCACACCCTGGTCCATGCGTCGCTTCAGGTCGGCGGAAAGTTCTTTGAGTGCCGGAATCCCGGCCATGACTGAAACTGCCATTGTCTTCGTCCTCATTACATCCAAAACAATATATTAACGGAATCGCGCGGGCACAAAGGCTCCATGTCCAGGCGCAAATCGGTCGGAAGTCAATTCAAATTCCTAAGCAGAGGCAGCAGCCATCGATGCCGCCTGCTCATGCGCATGGTAGCTCGACCGCACCAGCGGCCCCGACTCCACATGCCGGAATCCCATCTTCAGTGCCTCGGTCTTCAACTCCGCAAACTCGCGTGGCGTGTAGAGCCGTGCCATGGGGAGATGATCCCTTGATGGCCGCAAATATTGCCCAATTGTCAGAATGTCGCAATGAACCGCCGCCAGATCGCGAAAAACCTGAAGCAGTTCAACCGTCTCCTCGCCCAGCCCCACCATCACGCCCGATTTCGTGATCCCTTCAGGCCGCAGTTCTTTCGCGTAGCGCAGCAACTCCAGCGTCCGCTCATACCGCGCCCCTGACCGCACTACCCTGTAAAGTCGCGGCACCGATTCCGTATTGTGATTCAGCACCTCAGGCCGCGCTTCAACCACTGTGCGAATAGCTTCCTGGTTACCCTGAAAATCCGGGATCAGCACTTCAACCCGGCATCCCGGCGCTTGCTTCCGAATTTCGGCAATCACCATTGAAAAAATCCGCGCCCCACCCACCAGATCATCGTCCCGATTTACGCTGGTAATAACCGCATGTTGCAACCCAAGTGCGGCGACAGCCTCAGCCACGCGACGAGGCTCGTCAAAGTCAATTGGCTCCGGCCGACCCTTCGGTACAGCGCAAAACCCGCAACGCCGCGTGCAAAGATTCCCCAGCATCATGAATGTGGCCGTCTTATGATGCCAGCACTCGCCAATGTTGGGGCAGTGCGCACTCTCGCAGACAGTGTGCAGATTAAGCGACCGGGCCAGGCGCTTCAGGTCGTGGTAATTCTCACCCATCGGCGCGCGCGCCTTCAGCCACTCGGGCTTCGGAGCGGGAGTCTTCCGCGCCGGCGCAATCTGTACCAGTTCCTTCATTCTTTTATTGTAGCGGCAGCGGAATCAGGTCTGCCTCGCTACTTCACCGGCATCAGGTCAAGCTCTCGGGCTATTTTTAGCGCCGCGCGCGCTGGTTGATTGCTCTCGGTGCAGATGGAAAGCCGTGGCTTTGGCATGTAACTCGCGTCGAAGCTGCCCTCTTCATGTAACTGCTCGAACAGAGGCACCGACGTCAGCTTCTTGTATTGCAGTCTCGATAACCCGCCCATACGCCTCTTCAACTCCGGCAGCGGGCAAGTCAGCTCGATGAAATCAACCTCGCCTCCTGCCGCGGCAACGGTATCAATTGTATTGCCAATGAATTGCGGACGCACAGTTGCCTCCGGCGCAAATGTGAAGATCAGGCCCGGTAACTGGCTCCTGCACGCCTTGTCAAAGATAGAAAGCCAGAACTCCTCCCGCAATTCGACAAACTCCAGGCTGCCGAATTCAAACACGGAAAGCAGCGTATCCACAACCAGGTGATTATGGAAGAGCTTGTAACCAGTTATGGCCACAAGCTCTTGTGCGACGGTTAATTTGCCCGTAGCCGGCAAGCCGTAAATGAAAATCAGCTTCATTGGTTCAGCCCTCCTAGGGGCAGTCTGTTCCACCAAATCCTGGCCGCCTATTTCTTCGTTTCCGGCGCAGGCGCGGGCTTCAGATACTTATCCCACCACGCCAGCCAACGCTCGTAGCGGTCCTTGATGTAACTGGGCCGCGTGAATCCATGGAACTGCCCAGGGTAGACCACCAACTCGGTCGATCGTCCCAGAGACTTCAATGCCTCGTACATCTGCTCGCCACCAAGCAGCGGAACATTCATGTCCGATGTCCCGCCCATGAATAACATCGGCGTGTGAATGCGCTTGTCGATTTCAAGAAACGGATAACTCATCTTGATATAAAGCTGCAGATTCTTCCACGGCGGACCAAGCTCGTTGTCATATTGCAGAATGTATTGGTCGACGCCATAGAACGACATAGGCGCCGCAACGCCAGCTCCACTAATCGCAGCCTTGAAGCGATCCGTGCTGGCCACCGTGTAGTCGGTAAGAATGCCGCCATAACTCCAGCCCGTAACAGCCATGCGATTCGGGTCAGCCACTCCCATGTCGACCACCTTGTCCACACCGGCCAGCAGGTCCTGCACTTCCTTGTCGCCCCAGTCAGCGGCAATCGCTTTCGAATAATCCTGTCCCCGCCCAGAGCTACCGCGGTAGTTCACGTTTAGTTCCGCATAGCCCTTGGTAGCCACCCACTGCCTCATGAAGTCGAAGCTATGTTCATCCTGTCCGTTAGGACCGCCGTGAATATAAAGAATCATGGGCACCGGCGTGCCCGCTTTGAAATCCGACGGCCGAGTTAGCAACCCATGCACATCCGTGCCGTCCTTGCTCTTGAATTCGACATCCTCGACCGGCACAAGATCAAGCTCGGCCATAAGTTCGTCATTATGCGTAGTAAGCTTGCGCAGTGCCCCGTTTTCCAGCGCATAAATTTCCGCAGGCGCACTGTCATTGGTGTAAAGCACCGCGGTGTGGCCTGCCGCTGCGTCCCATCCTGTCACAGCGCCCTGCTGCGCAAACAGACGCTTGTCCCCATCGCCGGCTAGTTCAACTTCAGCAGGGTATTGATTGCGATCGTCGCCGACGAGATAACTCAAATGTCCATCAGGTGAGTAAACAGGCGCACGCACTGCACGGTCAAGCTTCGCAGCGGGATAACTCACCTTTCCCTCTAATGTAACTACCGCCGGACGCGACTGCGAATACTCCAATAGCTTCAGTTCCGCTCCTTGCGTATAGGCAATCGATTTCGAATCCGGCGACCAGGCCAGGTATCCGCCGTCGGGACCCGTCCACGTAGTCAACCTGCGCACCACCGATCCCGCCTTCGCCGCGACAACAAACACATCGGTGTTGTTTGAGCGGTCAGGATCGGGGTCCTGGTTGCTGGCAAACGCGATCCATGCCCCGTCTGGCGACCAGACCGCATCCTCTTCCTCGACGTTCTTCGACGTCGTGAGCTTTTCAGCCTTTTTTGTGCCCAGATCGTAGACATAGAGCGAGTCAAACGCGTCGTCGCGCAGATACCCTTGAATGTCCTGTTTGAAGTGGTAGCGATCGATCACGATCGGCTTGGGGGGAACCGGCGGCTTGCCCTCCTCAGGCTCCGGTTCGGCCTTGGGATGAAGTGACAGCAGCAGCTTCTTCGAGTCGGGCGCCCAGCTGTACCCCTCGATGTCCTGGTCGGTTATGTTGGTCAACTGCTCAGCTTCTCCTCCGCGTCGATCGAGCGCCCAGACTTGAGAGCCCTTGGCCGGGCCGGGCCGCGAAGACATGAAGCTGATGTACCTGCCGTCCGGGCTGAAGCGCGGCGAGGAAGCGCCTTCCTTCCCAAAAGTTAGCTGCAAATGCACCGACCCGTCCCACTTCACCATCCACAAGTGGGTCTGGCCCTTGTCTTCCTTGGTGTCGGTCTCGCTCACGGTATATGCGACCCATTCACCGTCGGGCGAAACAACAGGAGCGCCCACGCGCCGGATCCGTGCCAGGTCGTCAAGAGTAATCGCGCGCTTCTTCGGAGCGTCGGCGGACTGGGTTGGGGCAACAGCGCAAAGGACCAGCGCAAGACAAACAAAGGTCTTCAAGGTTCCACGAAGCATGGGCAGAGATTATCATTCCGCGCCCGTCGCGCAAACCGATAATTCGCTCCCTCTACCGCAGCTTCTCTCGAACTTCCGTACGAATCAGGTAAAGAAAGAAGACCAGGTTGAGCAGGCCCTGCACGATGGCCGCGCCCTGATGCTGGCTTGAAAAGACCCACACGTTGTATGCCACAAGCAGAAAAACAGCAGCTAATGCCAGCGCCCATGCCCAGCGAAACAGCAGCAGCAGCCCGCCGCTCGCAGTAATGAAGCCTGCCGCAAAAAACAGGAACAGCAGTGGATAATGGCCTCCGCCAACCACCCCGATAATGATGACTCCAGCCAGTATTAACAGGTAAAGACTGATCGCCGCCAATCCCGGCAGTCGCAGCAGGTCGGACCGCGAAGCCCGAGCCGGCCTCTTCGGTACCTCGTGGATTACGGATTCGTCCCGGCCAGGTTCCCTGCTCATAAGGTATGCAGATAGGACAGCAGATCGCTCAGTTGGTCGTCGGTGAGCTGCGTGGCCGGCATCATGTTACGGCCGTGCAGGATCACATACGTCATCCGCTCGTCTGTCGGAGGAGTGCCCGAAGGCATTGCTTTTTCCTTCGTCAACGCCTGCAATCCAGGCCCATTCAACGGCCGCGTGTCGTTGGGGCGGTGGCACTTGGCGCATTTCTGGCGATAGACCACCGCTCCTCTGCCTTCTTCCACGGTCCACTGCGCTTCCGGCTTTGAAGGTGGGAGTGACCGGCAACCGGCCATGGCCATTGCGGTCGCACCGGCCATGAGGGCGATGCAGGCGGCGATAGGATGTGTGCGCATCTTGCTCTGATGATACAGGGCTTACTCCGTCGCCGCGATAGCCTCGGCGATCCGGTCAATTGCCTGGACTTCGGCGTTGCTGTCCGGCCGGTGTCCGTTGACCAGGATTGAAAACGCCAGCGTTTTGCCGCTGACCGCGGTCAGGTAGCCGCTCAAGGCGTTGGTTTCATTCAGCGTGCCCGTCTTAGCCCACAGTTTGCCGTTGAGCGGAGAAGTCTTGAAGCGGATTGCCAGCGTACCATCCACGCCGGCTATCGGCAGCGTGTCGCGCCAGGCCGCGCCCCATGCTTGCCGCGATGCGTAGCTGAGCAGTTGGGCATAGGCGCGCGGGGCTATGCGGTCATTGGGACTCATGCCCGATCCGTCGTAGAGGAAAAAGTCAGCGTCATTCACTCCCGCGTCCACCAGAAACTGCCGGACCACGCGCGAACCTTGCGCAAAACTGCCGTCGGTACCGAAAGTCTTTCCCAGCAGCCGCAGGATCAGCTCGGCGTGCAGGTTCTGGCTGATCTTATTGGTGAGCGTGATGTCCTGTGCCAGTGGGACCGAGACATGCGTGGCAAGGACTTGGCGGTTCTCGATGGGCGCGGCAATCTTGTCCTGCAAAGATGGAACCAGCCGCACTGGCTGCGCACGCTGGTCGGAAAATTCGCTCGTCTCAACCGAGAATCTGTGCCGGGAAACTGGGGCGCCATTCACGGCGACACCGCGGGCCAGCAACGCCTGCTTGAAAGCTGCCGCGGTATATTCGGCGGGATCCTCGACCGCCAGGCCCGAATGGAGCCCATTCGCTGGAATGGTTCCCCAAGCGCGCACCAGCAAAGACCCAGGCCGACGATCGAGACCAGGGTGCGCCGTCTGGCCGGCTGGCGTCGGGGTCATGTCGTTTTCCAGCGTGTAATAGTCCACGTTTGGAATCCAATTGACCGATGTGCCGCCGGGCGATGCTGTGTCGCCGGTGACGTTAAGCTCAATTGTGTTTTCAGCAAAGGTGAGTGCGGAGACGGGCGCGCCGTAGCTCCATTGCAGGTCGTCCCAGCCCCAGGACTCGCCGTAAGGCTCGTCCAGGTAGAAGCCGTCGTCGCCCACCACGCTGCCATCCACGGTGCGCACCCCGGATTGCTCCACCTGCTGCGCCAGAAGATCCAGAACGTCCATGTCCTTCGGCGGCTTCTCCACATCCGTAGCCTGGCCGGGAATCGGAGCCGATGCGGGAACCGGCGCAGCCTGCGGCGGACGATAGGGGTAGCGCCGTCGGCTTAGCGTCGGGTCGCCCGCGCCGAGCAGAACAATGTCGCCGTGCAAGACTCCCTGCGAATCGATGGGACCGTCGGCAACCACGTTGGTAATCCACGTCAAATCCTTAGCCGGGAGCAACGCAGAGGCAGCCGCTGTGGTAGCAAGCTTGGCGTTCGAAGCGGGGGTGAAAAGCCGGCCATCGTTGAAACCGTAGAGAACCACGCCGTCCAGTGTTTTGACGCAGATGCCGAACTCGGCGTGGCTGAGCGCAGGATCGGCGAGAATCAGTTGAATCTTGTCGGCAAGTCGAGTATTCAGGGGCGACGCCGATTGGGCGGGATGCGGATGGGTCTGGGCCAAGAGGTCGGCTGCGAGCACCGGCGCCACCAAAATAAGCGGCAAGATTCGCCGAAATAGGATCATGGACGGAGTTTACGGCATTTTGGAGGATCGCCTACGGAGAATTTGGTTTGGTTCGACAGGTTCTGTCTTGCTCCCAATGCGGGAGCAGCGTATGCTTAGCAAGTGCGAATCATAGCGCGGGGTACCTTGAACGCCTTTGTTCGAAACAGGGTTGAGCCGCGGCTGCAAAGGGTGGTTCGGGACCAGCTTGATGCATGGTACGCGTTAGTCTCGCGTGCGGCGTGGAAAGACTCCGCGGAACTGAAGCAACAAAACCAGAGTGCCAGCATCGTTTCGTCTGAGCGCGTGGTCTTCAACATAAAGGGGAACGAATTCAGGCTGGTGGTTGCGGTGGATTATCGGCATGGGTTTCTGCTGGTCCTATGGTTGGGAACGCACCAGGAATACGACAAGATTGACGTTCGAGACGTGCAGTACAACAAGGAGCGTTATGCGGATTCAACCGGTTCGGACTGAGGCGGAACACGATGCGGCTGTGACCCGCATTCAGCAGTTGATGGGTGCGGAACCGGGAACTGAGGCGAGCGACGAGCTGGAAGTTCTTGTAACCCTTGTGGATGCCTACGAGACAAAGCACTTTCCTATCGACACGCCCGACCCGGTGACGATAATCAAGTTCCAGATCGAGCAGCAAGGGATGTCGCGCAAGGATCTGGAACCAATGATCGGCAGCCGCGCCCGCGTCTCTGAAATCCTCACCGGCAAACGGGCTCTGACCTTGCCCATGATTCGCCGCCTTCATCACGGGTTGAACATCCCAGTCGATTTGCTGGTGGGCACGTCGCCTATCCCGTCTCGAAACGCTCGGCGCGCCCAGAGAAAGTCCCAGTCTGGAGAGCTTCAGACTGGGCAACTTCAGACCGGCCGCAGGACAGCAGCACACCAGAGCGCTCGATAACTCCGTGACAACACCTTTGACCCGCAAGTCGGCTCAATGGAGACTCCGCACCCGATCGCTCGAACTGGGCCGCCGGACGCTCATCATGGGCGTTGTGAACATAACGCCCGATTCCTTCAGCGATGGCGGCCGCTACTTCGACCCCGAAACCGCAATTGCCCACTCAATCAATTTAATAAACGAAGGAGCCGACCTGCTGGACCTCGGCGCGGAGAGTACGCGTCCAGGGTCACGCGCCGGTGGTGCGGATGGAACACCCACAGCACCTTCGGTCAGTGCCGACGAAGAGCAGGCGCGCCTTCTCCCGGTGCTCGAAGGCATTCTGAAGCAGTCTCCCGATGCCGTCGTCTCAGTAGATACATACAAGGCGCAGACAGCCCGAGCAGCATTGGCCGCCGGCGCGGGGATCGTCAATGACGTCAGCGGCCTTCTCTGGGATTCCGGCATGGCATCGGTCTGCGCAAATACCGCCTGCGGAGTTGTCCTCATGCACACGCGAGGCCGTCCGGAAGATTGGGGAACCCAGGCTCAACTGCCCCCGGACGAATTGATAGCGACAGTGCGGACAGGTTTGCAGGCCAGCCTCGCCAAGGCCGCCGATGCGGGAATCTCTCCAGACGCGATTGTCCTCGACCCAGGCTATGGTTTCGGCAAGCGGGGCGACGAGAATTTTGCGTTGCTCTCCAGGCAGGCCGAGCTTCTATCGCTGGGCAGACCTCTGCTCGCCGGAGTAAGCCGCAAATCCTTCCTGGGAAGGGCATTGTCCCCACTCTATGGAAACAAAATTGCCCCGGTTGAAGCGCGGGAAACAGCCAGCCTGGCAGCTCTCGTTGCAGCCATCCTTAATGGAGCTTCCGTGGTACGCGTCCACAGCATTCGCGTAGCTATAGAAGCGGCGCTTGTTGCCGATGAAGTGCAAAGGCAGTTAAGGGCGGACAACGAACAGGTCAAAGCTGACAGCTGATGGCTGACAGCTCAAGCATGAAACACCGCAATTTTCGCGGTGGTCCAATTTGAGCATCGTCTGGATTGGACAACTTCTAGGATGACGGGTAATGAAGTGCGATCGGGGCCACCCCAAACACCGGTCTCACAGCCAATTACATTCCGGGAGGGCCCTATTCGCAATGCCCGCGCATGAGATTCAGCAGGAAGCAGGAAAACTTCTCAAAGTGAGCGAAACCCTCGACAAGCTGGCGCTGCAACATAATTCAGTCGCAGAGGCTCTCGCAATCCTCGCAGGATCGGTCCGCAATTCGGCCTCGTTGCTCGAAGTTCTGGTTGCGGTCAGGTTAGGACCAGATACTGGTACGGGTTTGAATAAAGCGAGCAACTAATGACCGAGCACCGAACTCAAATGTCCAAGGTTTGAAATCAGGGATCCTTCACGATAAAACTCCAACCATCGGATACCCGTGAGAAGCCTGCAATTGTTTTGCGATTTGCGGCACTGGGCCAGCAGTGTGTGCGTAGTAAAGTTTTGGAAATCACACGTATTACCGTTTGGAAATCAACAGTCCAAAAAGGAGTTTTTTCATGCAACAGAAGAAGAGCCGGAGAGAACTCGCACGGGAGATCATTGCGAGTTTGAGGCGGGGAATGAATCGGCCGCCCGTCGACGAATCGGCGCCCAAAGACCAACCCAAAGCGACACCGTTCCTGCCCATGCCTTTTGTGCGCAACAATCGATCGAGGCAGATACAGACTTCGCATTCTTAGCCACAAACCGAAAGTCCAACCTGTACCCTCATTTCCCATCTCCAAGCGAGTGGAGGCGGTAGAGTAAATGTCTGCGCAACGGATGACCCTCCGGCAGCCCCGGATGGTCGAAGTCTGCGGCAGTATCGTGCGTCATTCCGATGCTCTCCATCACGCGGCGAGAGCGAAGATTGGCGGTGCTGGTGAAAGAAACAAGACCACGCAGCTCAAGCGTCTCAAACGCGTGCCGAACAACCGCGTGTGCGCCTTCAGTCGCCAGGCCTCGCCCCCAATGCGCGTACGCGAGACGCCATCCAATCTCGACCGCAGGCATAAACGGCGCTTCGAAGGTTGGTACTGAGAGCCCGACAAATCCGATGAAAGCCCTCGTCTCGATGAGTTCGGCAGCATAAAGTCCGAAGCCGTGCCTCTCAAAGTGCTGCTCAATCCGGACAATTGCTTCTTCAGTTTCTCGCGGCGTAAGCACTGCCGGGAAAAACTCCATCACCCGCGGATCGTCATTGATCGCCTGAAACGGCTCGCGATCGGCCTCACGCCAACGGCGCAGAATCAGCCGATCGGTGGTGAGGTTTTCCGTCATGGCCACAAGACTAGCATCCCCTCGAACCAACCTTCTTTGCGCCGCGACCTTCTGCGAATTGAGCGGCCCGGACAGGCGTGAGCCGCTCGCGATTCACCGAGTGCGCGCCTGGTAAACCCGCTGGGTACTCATCAACTAATGGACAATCCGATGACACTTCCATGACACCCCGGATTATGGGTTCGCCTATGGTCTGATCTGCGGGACCTGCTTCCTGTGGGTTCGCTTTCCGAAAGTGAGGAGACACAGTGGAAGAATCTCAAATGAGTCTGAAGCGTCCAGTAAATCGCCGCTCGCTATTGAAGGGTGGATTACTGGCAGGTGGCGCCGCTACATTGGGCGTCGGATTGTTAGGGAAAGGCGCATCGGCGTTTGCTCAAACCAGCAACGCATCGCTCAATAAGGGCGATATCGCAATCCTTAGATTCTTGGCCGCGGCGGAGTTGATCGAGTCAGACCTTTGGCTGCAGTACGCCGAACTGGGTGGCATCGGCACCAACCTACCCATCGAAGTAGCTCCGAACCAGTCGTTAAATCCCTATCAGATCGCCCTATCCAACCTGGATTCCGACGGACCCCAATACATCGCAAGCAACACTCTGGATGAAATGAGCCATGCGGAGTTCCTCAACGCTTATCTCGAATCCAAGGGCGCCGAGCCGGTCGATCTGGAAGAATTCAGCATTTTGCCGGGCAGCAGTGCTACGGGGTCGTCAGGCAACTCGCGGCTCACAAATCTCAACCAGCTCAATGTCGACACCAGCTGGTTCGTTCGCTACCGCAGCAGGACGAATCCCGATTTTGGCGCCACTTATCCCCAAGCCATCAAACTCGACAACGTTCCCGCCATTCCCTCGGACGATAGCGTTCTGTTCGGCGATGCCAACCACATCCAGGCCATCGCGAACATCGCTGCGTTCCATTTTGGCCAGATCGAGCAGGGCGGCTCCAGCCTGTATGCCGCAATGAGCCAGAAAGTCAGTTCCGTCGAAGTTCTTCAAATCACCCTCGGCATTGGCGGCGACGAGATAGCGCACTTCCTCGAATGGGTCGATTTTGCAGGCAACGGAGTCCAGCCGGGAATTGCGCCCTTTACCGACAAAATACTCGGCCTGACATTTCCAAACTTCTTCAGCCCCCTCAACCCGTCCATCCAACCCAGCCTGATCTTCCCGGTTCCGGCCGAGTTTATCAGCCCGAATCTTCCTCGTTGCTCAACCATTCGCCCGCTCACGGACAAATTCGCCGGCGCAAAAGCCGCAGTCGCAGGGCTCACTGCCAGCGGACTGTTCATTGGCCAATCGAAGAAATTCTTCGCAACGCTTCAAACCCTCGCAGACGACGCGGATGCCGCTGTTCGCCAGTGCTGATCGCATAAGAACCGGCGAGCACACGATAAAAACACTATATAAAAGAACTTGAACGTAGCGTGATGGAGCACGGGCGGCACGTGCTCCATCACCAATGAGCCAGTGTTCGGAGCCCGCACAATCCTTCGAGTATTCGTGGTGCGATACAACCGGAATGTTGTACCATCCCGCCAAGGACCTTTTCCATCCGTTTTCCGATCTTGTCATCCCAATCTTCCCGCATCCCTTGAGGAGGCATTCCGATGCACACCTTTGAACTACTGCGTCCTGTTGCGCGAAGTCTGCCGCTTTTCGCCACCTGCACAATCTCAATGATTGGAGCTGGATGTGCTTGCGTGGCACTGGCTGCAGGCGCCCACGCACAACAGACACCGCCACCGGACATTGTATTCAAGAACGCAACCGTCATGACCGCCAGCCACGGCACCATCGAGCATGGCTCCGTCTGGGTGCACGCAGGCAAAATCGCCGGTGTTGGCGCTACGGTGAATGCTCCGGCCGGAGCTACGGTCGTCGACGCAACGGGCCTATGGCTCACCCCCGGCATCATCGACCCACACTCACACTCGGCCCTCGATTCCGATGTCAACGAGGCGACCAGCCCTGTAACGCCATCGATGCACATGATCGACGCCTTCGATAACCGCGACAAGGCGCTCTACCAGGCCCTGGCCGGCGGCGTTACCACGGAGCTCCTGCTCCACGGCTCAGCCAACATGATCGGCGGCCAAGCCGTAGTGATCAAGAACAAGGTGGGCCTGGACCGCGACGCCATGCTGTTTCCCAACGCGCCCGGCTCCATCAAATTTGCCTCCGGTGAAAACCCCAAGCGCGTTTACGGCAGCCGCAACCAGTTGCCTTCCACGCGCATGGGAAATTTCGAAGTAATGCGTCAGGCCTTTGAAGATGCCAAGAACTACATGGCCACCCTCGACGCCTACAACGCCAAAGTCGCCAAAGGGGACAAGGACGCAATTGCCCCCAAGCGTGACCTGAAGCTCGAGGCGCTCGCCGACGTCCTGCGCGGCAAGCTCTATGTCCAGATCCACTGCTATCGCGCCGACGAATTCCTGACCGAAGAAGCGATTGCTCACGAGTACGGTTACAAGATTCGCGCCTTCCACCATGCACTCGAAATGTACAAAGTGGCCGACAAAATTGCGCCGGAACAAACGGCCATTGCAACATTTACCGACTGGTGGGGATTCAAGGATGAAGCCTGGGACGCGATTCCCTGGAACGCCGTCCTGTCGATGCGAAAGGGAGTTCGCGTAGCGCTGAAGAGCGACTCGAACGACCACGTTCGCCGCCTCAATCAGGAAGCCGGCAAGATGGTTCATTACGGCGGAGCCACGGAAGATGAAGCGATTCGCATGGTCACGCTGAACCCCGCGTGGATCATCGGTGTCGACCAGCAGACCGGCTCCATCGATGTAGGCAAAGACGCCGACCTGGTGCTGTGGAACAAGGATCCGCTTTCCACCTACGCGCGGGCGCAGAAGGTCTACATCGACGGCGACCTGTTCTTCGACATCTCGCTTCCAGGCCTTGGCACGCCCCACTTTTCCGGCGTCATGCACGGAGACAACGAAGCAGGGTCAGACGACGAGGAGGATGGCCAGTGAAGAAGCGAATCGGACACGCCACAGATGCTCCGTGCCCCATTCTTGCGCCTTTCTTCTGGCGCAAGGGTGGGAAACCTCGAAACTATCTGAGCGCTTCATCAATAGTCTCTATTGCATTATTTCTGGCGGTCGTTCCTGCATGCCTCTCTGCCTCGCTGTCCGCTCAAAATACCGCAAACAAAGTCATCGCCCTCTCCGGCGCACGTTTGCTAACAGTCAGCCATGGCGTCATCGAGAACGGAGTCCTCGTCATGGCCGATGGCAAAATCGCCGCGATAGGCGAAGCAGGCAAAGTAACCATCCCGAAAGGTGCGCAGATAATTGACGCCCACGGAATGACAGTCTATCCCGGCCTCATCGATCCCGAGACAAACTTCGGCCTGACTGAAATCGAATCCGACCAGAACTCGAACGATCTCGCCGAACCTTCCGATGAAATCATGCCCCACATGCATGTGGCCGACGCATTCCACGCCGAGACCGAGCTGATTCCTGTAGCCCGGCTTAATGGAGTCACCAACGCCGTAGTCGCCCCCGCAAGCGAAGACACCATCGCCGGCCAGGACATCTTCATCCAGCTAGCCGGAGCCGACCGCGACGCCATGATACTCGGCCGCGACGTAGCTCTCGCCATGAACTACGGTGCCGATCAGCGCCGTCGAGGTGGACGCGCCGGCGGCAAGGCTGAGTTTCCCTCCACCCGCATGGGCCTGATCACCCAGTTGCGCCAAACCTTCCTCGATGTGCAGGATTACATGGCCCATCGCGACGCCGCCGCCAAAAAGGACGACAAGCCAGACACTGCGAAAGATGCCAAGCCCGACGCGAAGAAGGACGACAAAATCTTCAAGCGCGACCTGAAGCTCGAAGCGCTCATCCCATATCTGAAAGGCGAGCGCCCCGTCGTGATAGGTGTCTACGAGGGATACGACATTGAGACCATCATGGCCCTGGCGCAGGAGTTCCATCTCAAAGTAATCCTCAACCACGTCACCCACAGCCAGGAAATTCTCGACAAGATTGCCGCGTACAAGGTTCCTGTAATCGTCGGCTCGATTTACGATTTTCCACGCGCCAACGAGCGATTCGACGCGGTTTACACGCTCCCAGCGGAGTTGGCCAAACGAGGCGTGAAAATCGCGATCTCCTCAGCAGATGCGGGCGGTCCCGTAAGCAGCCACTCCTCGCGCAACCTGCCGTATGCGGCGGGCTTCGCGGTAGCCTACGGACTGCCCTACGACGAAGCGCTCAAGGCCATCACCTTGAATGTTGCCGAGATGTTCGGTTTCAGCGACCAGTTAGGCTCGCTCGACGTAGGCAAGACCGCCAACGTAGTCATAGCCAACGGCGACCCCCTCGATGTAAGGACCGATGTAAAGCAGGTCTACATCCAGGGCATCCCCGTCCCCATGGTCACCCGCCAGACCCAGCTGCGCGACGAGTACAGCAAGTAGTGCTTTTAGTCCGGCGAATCGAAACTCAAGTTCCGTGCCCCATCCATTCGACTTTTTTCAGTCGAATGGGTGGGAAACCTCAACTGCAAGTGAGGCTGAATCGATAGCGCCGTTCCGCACCGGGTGATAGGCTCAAGCAACGGCGGCAGTCTTCTTGCGCGGTCGCCCACCAGAACGCCCATTGCGCTTTGCTGCCTCTGTTTTGGCGACGCTGGTCGATTTGCCTCCCTGCGCGCCAAGGCGTTTCGCCATCCAGTTTCGTGAACCGAGAAAGCCCTCAAGAAGTGCAGGCAGATAAAGGTCAGCGTCGAGTTGTGGAAAGTGAATACCGAAGCCTGACGGGGAAATCTCAATCGGAGTAAGTTGCGCGGGAGTTGCCTGTTCCAGCCCTTCAGCATTGTGCGGCGGGAACGCGAGATCAATCCCAGTTGAGAGATGCAAAACGATGCGGCCAATCCGGCGGTCGTAGCGTGCAGAGAGAGCACGCGGCAGCGCGGACTGAAGCTCGCGACCGCGGGCATTTGCTAATTCAAACTCGTCAGGCTGCTCCATGGATTCTCTCCCATGCTCTCAAGAGCGCAGCCAGGTTCTGAATAAGGCAGCGCTCAATTGTCACCAGTTCGCGCCGTGCAAAGCCATAGTTCTCGCGGAGGGCCACCCCTCCAGCAGGAACATCTAACTCAAAAAACAGCTTCATGGCCTTGCCCGATGACGTGGACATGGGGTGGTCGATGATCGTTTGGGTAAATGACCACCCGGAGCGCGCCAAACCTCAGAACGGTTGGCATTGCTGCAGTGGACCATAAACCAAAGCGGTTGGGTTATTAGCTCCCTTAGCCAACCCCCACCCTATACCGCGTCCAATGCGCCCTGGGCGTCTCGTGATCAATCGCCGGCTCCCCATCGCACTCTACTTCAATCACCGTCGCCGGCTGATCAGGCGCTATCAGCGGCAGCCCCGTCAGCCGCAGCGTCCATTCATCCTGCGTAAACTGAACCGCCTCGCCCGTCTTCAGCAACCGTGCGGACTTAGCCTTCACCTTCAGCCCGCCGATAGCGATCACCGCCTCCGGCTGGAAGAAGCTCAGCGTCTCAGCCGCCGGAGTGTGCCCCGGCCAGAATTGCTGATGAATATAGAGCGTGTTGCCCCGCCGCGTGTAATTCGCATTTACGTTCCAGCTGAACTCCCCGCGCTCCGTACCGTAAATCGCCTTCCCATTCGTGTCCAGCCATTTTCCAACCGCTTCCAGCACCTCGACCGACTCCTCCGGAATCGACCCATCCGGCTTGGGCCCGATGTTGAGCAGATAATTGCCGCCGCCCCGCGCACAATTAACCAGGTTCGCAACCACCGCTTTCGGAGACTTCCAAGCGTCATCGCCACGATTGAATCCCCAACTGTCGTTCAGCGTCATGCAGCTTTCCCACGCGCGCCCGGACTTAGCAGCGCGAACCTCCTGCTCCGGCGTCCCGAAGTCGCCTTCCAGGCCATTGCGGTCGTTGACGATAATCTCCGGCTGCAGCTCGAACACCATCTTGTTCATTCGCTCGGATTCCCACTCCGCTGCCGTGAGCGGCCAGTCCACGTCGTACCAGAGAACATCGATCTTGCCGTAGTTGGTCATGAGTTCGCGAATCAGCCCGTGCGTATACTCGACAAAGCGTTTCCGCGCCGCAAGGTCGGTCTTGCAGATCGCGCCATCCGGGTGGTGCCAATCCATCAGCGAGTAGTAGAACCCCACGCGAAGTCCCTCAGCGCGCGCGGCATCTACAAATTCACGCACCAAGTCGCGCCCCGGGCCCTGTTTGGGAGCGCAGAAGTCGGTGTACTTTGTATCCCAATGGCAGAAGCCCTCATGATGCTTGGTTGTCATCACCATGTACTTCTGCCCGGCAGCCTTGGCCAGCTTTGCCCAGTCGCGGGCAGCGTTCGGTTTGGGATGAAATTGTTTGGCGAGCAGTTCGTACTGGGGGATCGGGATGCCCTCGACCTCCCTGGCCCACTCATGCTGGCCAATGACGGAGTAGAGGCCCCAGTGGATAAACATGCCAAACTTCGCCTGATGCCACCAGGCCATGCGCTGGGCGCGGCTGGTCGTCTGGGCAGACTCAGCTGGCGGAGCTGCCTGCGGGCCCGCTGCTGCGACAGCTTCAGCGTTAGCGGCCGTCAGAGCCAAGGCTCCCGCCGCGCCAATCTGTTTCAAAAATGATCGTCTCGAACTCTCACTCCACTCCATCGCTGCTTCCCTCGTATCGCAAGATTCATCGCAGGTGACTCCCAGGCCCCAAATACGAAACCTGGAACACCCATGAAATTGCGTCGAGGGAAATATAGCAGCCCAGAGTACTTCAGTTGCAGATCGCAGGCGCTGGAGGGAGCAGGGCGCTTTAGCGCCTTGAAATGCCGCAAAACTCTAGCGCCTTTAGCCGAGGCCTCGGCAGCTTGCTGCATTTCGGAGCAAATCCAACCGAAGTATTAGCAATTACCGGTGGCCGTGGCCGAAGAGCCCGCCGCCATGTCCTCCACCGTGACCTCCGCCTCCGTGGCCGCCCGACATTTTCGGAGCCTTGGGCGCCTTGAATTCCTTGGGAGCCTTGAACTTCGGCTCTTTATAGGAAGAATGGTAGTTCTCTTCGCCATGTCCCCCGCCGAACATGTGCGATCCACCCGATCTCCCCTCGTTGGCGTAGGCCTGCGGATAGCCTCGATTGCCGGAGTAGGAGCGGGGTTCAGCGTAGGAATGCTGAGCGAAGTCGTTGCGCTGGTATGAGGAAACCGCCGGAGCGCGCCATGCCTGCTGGCCGGCATAAGTGGCAGGCTGCCGTTGCGCATAGGCCTGCGGCGCCCCTGTGTTGTAGCCCGAACCGTAGCCATACCCATTTGGCCGGCCGTAAGCCTGCGTTTGCGGACGTGCGGGCAGCAAGGGTTGAGTTTGCGGACGATTCCAGCTGTTTTGCGTCTGCGCCGGCCGTTCATAGCTGCCGGCAAAAGCGCGCTCCGGTGTTCCCGCCTGGCGGTTGTTGTAGCCTTGGCCCTGGTTGCCGAAATGGTTCACGCCTTGCTGCGATCCGCCCCAGCCATTCGGTGTCCGATTGATCCCGCCCTGTTGAGATCCGCCCCACCCATTCGGTGTGCGATTGATTCCGCCCCCGCGCGACCCATAATATCCGCTCCCTGAATTGCCCCAGTGAGCGACAGAGGTGCTCTGTGAGCTATACGGCGATTGATTGAACAAGACCGAAGACGTAAGCCAGTTGAGCGCCCAGCCCGCGATCCCAAAAGGCGTGTGGCTGAAGGCGGACATGGCGAAGCTGAGCCCGGTCTGGAACAGTCCCGAGCTCCCAAAGGACTGCAGCGCACCGACCAGCGAGAAGCCGGGATAAGGTGAGACCTGCTGCCCATACGAGGTCCAGGGGTTGTAAGTCGGAATATATACCTGCTGGGAACTCGCCGGAGTCAGCTGAATGTAGCCCTGGTCATAAGAAACAGCCTGCTGGGGCGTGTTCTGCAGGGTTCCAGCACTCTGAGCGCGCCCGCGCATCACCTGTATAGTCTGCAGAACGTCCTGCGGCTGGTTGTAATAGGCATTACCGAGATCGGTTGTCCACCGCAGATCGCGATTCATCAGGTCCAGCACCAGGGGGAACGCAGTCAGGCCCTTGACGCTTGGGTCCCAATTCGTCTGCATGTTGGCGCCGTATGCCACTTGGTCGGGCGAGGCAAACGACTGCGAATGCAGCCAGTTATCGGCGGCAATCACCTGTGCGGGGTAGGTCGAAGCAGCCAGAATCTGCGCCACCAGCGAATCGGGATAAAGGGCGATCGGGGCGACGAGCTGCTCAAGTTGCACCGGTCCAAAGGGCTGCCCGCCAGGAGCAGGTGCGGCATAGGCGCCTTGCGGGGCATCCTGCCCTGGGTCGGCGTAACCCGGCTGTGCATACTGCGGTTGAGCGTACTGCTGCTGCGGGTACTGCGGTTGTTGGGGGTACTGCGCTTGGCCATAAGCTGGTGGCTGAGGCTGCTGATATTGAACATAGTTAGGGGCTGGCTGAATGTATTGGGAGCTCTGATACTGGGGAGCTTGGGGCCAGGGCTGTTGGGCCATCAGGGACTGCTGCGCTGCGGGGACAAGCAGCAAACCCATCGCCAGAGGTGCCAAACGCCGAACCGCCGGCGAATGTGTTCTATGGCTCGTCCGAGAGTCCACCGAGAGCGGCAAAGACACTTCAATGCGCGAGGTGCGCGGAAAGAATTGGGGATTCATGTTCCCTCACAGAGGCCCGTGGGTTCGCCTCGAGTCGAGACTTGTTGTCCAACGGGTGCAGGCCTTTCAGCCTGCAAGCGGGGGACGGCTAACTAGCCTAGACACCGTCTTCCTAGCTTAGTTGCGAAAAAACATTGAGCGCGGAGGATTTGCCGAAAATAGGAAGGGCGCGACCGGCCGGAACGCCTAACCCAAGCCGCTGGAATCGACTGAAGGAGTTTGCAGTCTAATTCGCGCAAACGCGCACAATGAATTCATGAACCCCAAAGTCCCGGTATCCACAAGTTTCCTATTCCCAAGAATCCAACCTGTCCCGACCCGCCAAATAAATACCCGATTTCCCGCTTTCTTTGCATGAGCGTGAAAACAAAAATGTTACGTCGATTTATGACGAACAAAAAGCGAAATATCGTTATGAAACTAAACAACTTACGTTCTTGGCACTTCTTGGAATTTTGCGTTCTAAAGGAGTTACGTTCCGCCGATGCGGCTCTCCTCCAAGGTCAGCGCGCCAGATGCACGCAGGGTTTATCATCGAAAATGGTTCCAGCGAATGGAATTGCGCAAGTGGAATGAGCGAGAAGAGCGCCGGGCCCAGGACTGCGCTGCGCTCCACTCGGGATGACCAGGTTTAATTCTTGATGGGTTTCATCAGAGACAGGATGACATGCGAGCAAAGACGGCGGTAGTGCTGGGCGCCCAGTGGGGCGACGAGGGCAAAGGCAAGATTGTGGACGTGCTGAGCGAGCGCTTTGCCGCCGTAGCGCGGTACGCAGGCGGGCACAATGCCGGCCATACCGTCATCATCGGCGGACAGAAATTTGTGCTGCAGCTGATTCCCTGCGGAGTGCTAAGGCCCGGTTGCCGAGGAATCATCGGCAACGGTGTGGTCCTCGACCCTATCGCATTTTTGAAAGAGGTTGAAAAACTGCGCGCGCTCGGCGTGACCGTTGACGAGCAGCTTTTTGTCTCCAACCGCGCACAAGTGATTTTGCCCTACCACCGCATGATCGAACTGGCTGCGGAGAGCGCACCAGGACGCAAGAAGATTGGGACCACCAGCCGTGGGATTGGTCCCGCGTATGAAGACAAAATGGCGCGTAGCGGCCTGCGGGTCGTCGACCTGCTCCGGCCGGAGTTGCTGAAAACACACATTGAGGCCGCCTGCGCTGAGAAAAACGCGATCGTGAAAGCACTTTTTGGCGCCGGGACCGCTCCCCTCGACCCTGAAAAAATGTTTGACGAGTACGCGGTAGCCGCGGAACAGGTTCGCCCGTTCGTGGCGGATACAGGTCGTTTGCTCAACAAGATTTTGGCCGAGGGCGGCAGCGTGATGTTTGAGGGCGCGCAAGGAACCATGCTCGATATCGACCACGGCACCTATCCGTTTGTCACTTCATCGTCGGCGACTGCCGGAGGAGCGGCAACCGGAACCGGCGTTGGCCCCACCGCTATCGGCACCGTAATCTCGGTGACCAAGGCTTATGTGACACGTGTCGGCGGCGGACCGTTTCCCACCGAAATTCACGACGTGGCGGGCGAAGAGCTGCGCGCGCGCGGCAACGAGTATGGAGCTGTGACCGGCCGCCCGCGCCGTTGCGGATGGCTCGATATCCCGCTGCTTCGTTATTCCAACCAGGTCAACGGGGCAGAGTGGCTGGTAATTACCAAGCTCGACGTTTTGGATACCCTTGCGGAAATTCCAGTGTGCGTCGGATACGAAATTGGCGGCAAAGTTACCGACGAGATTCCCGCGGATGTCGACGGCCTCGAGCACATCAAGCCGGTCTACACGTCGTTGAAGGGTTGGCGGTCGTCGACCGAGGGAATCACGCACTTTGAAAAGCTGCCTCAGGCGGCGAAAGACTATCTGCGCTTTCAGGAACTGGAGAGCGGGGCGCGGATCGGTATGGTCTCCACGGGACCGGATCGCGATCAGACGATGGTTTTGCCTGAATTTGCTTCTGCTCTCGACAGCATTCACAGGTAGACTTGCAGCAAGAGCCTGGGAAAATCCATTCAAAAATTCACTCGGGCGAGAGAGAAACCCAATCTATGGTCAGTTTCATCGTTCGTCTTACTTTTCATCAGGAAGATCGCGCCGACGTGGCTGAAACCCTGCGTAGTTTGGCCTCTGCCTCCCGGCAGGAACCGGGATGCGTCAGCTACATTCCGCACCAGTTGGAAGACGATCCGAACACAGTGTTGATCTATGAGCAGTATGTTGACCAGAAAGCCCTTGCCGCGCACCGGGAAACAGCTCACTTCAAGAAGCACGCGGTGGGTGGACTCTACCAGAAGATGCGCGAGCGCAGCGTTGAAAACCTGCTTGCTCTCGTTTGAGGCTGAAGATTCGTCCAAGGACCAGTACGTTCCGACTTCATGCAGAGCACCTGGGCTAATGGCAAATTAAAAGTGTTTGGACAATGTGCCGATGTGAACAGCATTGACCGGCACACCTGTGCGAGATTACTATCCGAGACGCCAATGCCCGCAGCCAGCGCCAACCCTTTAAAGCGAATGCGTCGCTCAACGACGTTGCTGTCCATTCTGGCTGTCTCGCTCGCGCTCGCGGTGAGCGCCGCCGTTGTCGGACAGCCGCCGGGATTGCCAAAGCCGCAAAAGCACGAGAGAAAGCATGAGATCGACCAGCTTGAGGAAGCGTGGCGTACGGCCGTCTTGAAGTCTAATACGGCACAAATGGAGGGCTTGCTGGCGGACGACTACATGGCAATTACCTCTTCAGGCACCCTGCAAACCAAGCAGCAAGCGCTCGACAACTTGCGCTCGGGAAGAACTCATTTCACGCAGCTGGAAATCTCGGATCGCAAAGTGCGCTTTTACGGAGCGACGGCGCTGGTGACATCCCTTGCCGAGGTGCAGGGCACAACCAGTGAGGGAGACGTTTCCGGCAGCTACCGCTACATCCGCGTTTATGTGCGGAATGCGCAAGGGGCATGGAAAGTTGTGAGCTTCGAAGTAAGCCGGATTCGCGAGCCCGGCGAGCGGGCTGAGCACAAATAATCACAAATAATAGGGTCGATCCGCAGGGAATGGCCAGCGATAAGCTGACGGTCCCGTCTTCTACAATGAATCAATGCCGGAACTACCTGAAGTAGAGACGATTGCGCGCGGCGTCGATGCTCGTGTCCGCGGAGACCGGATTGTCGAGGCGTGGTTCAGCGGACACCGCGAACCATTCAAGACGCCGCCCGGGCGCCAGGCGAAAGGCCTTGAGGGTCGTACGATTCTCGAAGTTCATCGCACCGGAAAGCACCTTGTCTGCGAATTGGGACCTGCTCACGGCAGTCTTTCCAGCGAGAAACAGGGCAAATCCGGCGCACAGTGGATTGTGCATCTGGGAATGACGGGCCGTCTTCTGGTTACGTCTCCCGAAGGGCCAGTCGCGAATCACACCCATGCGCGTCTTAGACTGTCGAGCGGACGCGAAATCCGCTTTGTGGATCCGCGCCGGTTTGGACGTCTCGAGCTTCGCGACCTGGATCGCAGTGTGCCCTTCGCAGGCGCGGGCAAAGAGCCGCTGACGATTGACGCGGAGGAGTTTGCCGATCTGTTTCGCGGGCGAAAGCTGGCCATCAAAGCAGCATTGCTCAACCAGACGCTTTTGACCGGCGTAGGGAACATTTATGCCGACGAGAGCCTGTTTCATGCAGGAATCCGCCCGCGGCGCCGTGCGGGCAAGCTGACCAGCGTCGAACTCGAGCGCCTGCGCCTGGAGTTGCGGATCGTCTTGGAGCACGCTATCCGCCTGGGAGGATCGTCGGTATCGGATTACGTTGACGCGGATGGAGTGCGCGGATTCTTCCAACTGGAGCATTGCGTCTACCTTCGCACCGGGCAGCCGTGCCGCCGATGCGAGACACCGATCCGGCGAATTATCGTTGCGGGACGAGGCACGCACTTCTGTCCGAAGTGCCAGCGGTAAAGCCGATCTATTATTTTCGGGATTTTTTGCCGGTTTGGAATTCTATATTGCAGAAAAGCGCCGTCGTCATGGATGCTCAAGTGGTTGAAAATAATGCACGAGTCAAACGGTCAGCGAATTGCTATTTAGAGGGTGCCAGTGATGTACCGGCTGCTGGAAAGAATCCCGGCCAGCCCAAAGAACAGCAGGATCCGGCAAGAGCCACCGCCAAAGTAGCGGCCCCTCCAAAGGGGAAACCGGCCGGAAAGACCTGCAGAAGGCGCGATGGATATAACCATCGTCCTCAATTGCTTGGGAGGCCAGTGACCAGCGCAGGACAGCGAAACGCCACTCCGATTGGGGTGGCGTTTTCTGCATCCGGTACCAATTTGGTCCAAAAGATGTAGGTTTCCCAGAGCTGTTTGCGCAAAGTCCGCTTGCCAGCCGGAGCACTTGGCTGTAGTATCAGACTTGCCTATCAAGCGGTTGACGCGAGCCACCCAAGCAGGGCAGAGCGCGCTCGCCGTCGAGCAAGGAAGTTCCACCGCATCGATTATTGGTTTATCAGGCACACGCGGCGGAAACTCCCATAGGAAGGGCATTACAAGAGGATAGCTCCTGCCGCGCCGAATCGATTCAGAGAACCGGAGAGAACTCCTAAGGCGTTCCTCTGTGGGATCGGCAAGGCAGCAACGGGGCCATTCTTCAGGGGATTGGGGCAGACTGGGCGTAGCGCTGCAGTTTGACGGATGTCCTCAAGTGAGCAGATCGCGGGCCGTGCAATTTCCCGTCTATAAAAGGACAGGCGGCTTGCAAAGGACGTTCCGCTGCGGAACAAGAGCGGCTGAACGCCAGAACGCAATGCATCATACAGCACATTGCCAGGAAGTACACGCATGACGACAGAATCGACCGAGCCCCAGACCGATCTGGGGCCAGCCCCGGCCAATGGCCAGGTGCAGTCGCAAGGGCATCGGCGCCGCCGGCGTCGCCGCAAAAACAAGAACAGCCAACAGAGCGCGCCGCAAGCCCAGACGGGACAGCCACAAGCCCAGGCGCAACCAGCGGCGCAACCGCAAGTGCAATCTCCGGCGCCTGCGGCTACCCCTCCTCCCCGACCGGCACACCAGGGTCATCAGGGCCAGGGCCAGGGGCGGAAGAAAAAGAAGTTCTTCCAGAAGGGTTCCGCCGGGTCAGCCCAGCCGGGTAATAACGTTTCCTCGCAGTCCCCTGGGAATTCGCAGGCCGGTTCGCAAGGCAAGCGCAAAGGCAAGGCGCGAGGGCCACGCGAGTTTGTTGGCCCCATGGATCACAGTTACCGTGCGGTCAACGGAAACGTAGCGGACGGTCCGCCGTCGACGATTCAGATCACCAGCAACAACGGTCACGGCAGCGGCTACTATCAAGACCAATTTACGGCTGCACCGACAGTCGCGGTGCGCGACGGCGCCCCCACCCGCATCTTCTGCTTCATCGACGATCTTTTCTTCCAGGCCAAGATCAACGAAACGTCAAAGAAACTGGGTATCAAGGTTGAGTTTGTCAAAGGCGACAAGGAGTCGGTGTCCAGGCTTACGGATTTGGCGGAGGCCGACAGGCCAACGCTGGTGGTGTTTGACCTGAACAACCTGAACGCCAAGCCGATGACCCTGATTCCGAAGTTCAAAACAAAATTTAAAAAGGCGACTTCAATTGTGGGCTTTTTGAATCACCTTCAGGGTGATTTGAAGTTGAAGGCCATCGAGGCAGGTTGCGACGCAGTGATGCCGCGGTCAGCCTTCTCCCAAACCTTGCCGAATCTTCTGCGCCGCTATGGCATGGAAGAGGAAGAAGATAATTATCCTCAACCGATGTAACGCCGGCTGACATACGCAACAAGAAGGGGCATTCGCAAACAGCGGGTGCCCTTTCTGTCTTGGAACGTAATTGTCTTTGGCTGTCCGGCTTATCCCGGTGGCCAATGCATCGCACGTCCACCAAGAAGATGAAGGTGAAGATGGTCGACGGTCTGCCCGCCGTCCTCACCTGTGTTCACAACAATGCGATAACCATTGCCCAAACCCTTGTCGCGGGCGATCTCCGCTGCTGCCCAAAGCAGGTGCCCGAGAAGGGCGCTCTTGCTCTGATCGGTTTCGACAAGGGAAGAAATGTGCTCGCGGGGAACGATCAGGATGTGTACCGGAGCCTTGGGGTTGATGTCGGCAAAGGCGTAGGCCAGCGCATCCTCGAAGAGGGGTGTGGACGGAATCTCACCTTTGACAATCTTGCAGAATAAGCAGCTCATAGCGAACCCAGTTTACAGCGTTGCGATTGCGTGCCGGGCGCAGACGCGGCTCGTTACGCTGAGGCTGAATCAAACAGGTTACAGGGGCCGCGCGCTGCAAACGCTCTGCCCCTGAACAGCCCTACAGCATTGCGATGTTGGCCCAGATCAAAGGCCGGTCTTCGGCTTCCATAAACCGACAACATTTCCCTCAACGTCAGCAAACCAGGCAAAGGTTCCAGCAGGGATTTCCACGGCGGGAACGATGGTCTTTCCGCCTTCGGCTTCAACCTTCTTCAGTGACTCCGAAACGTCCCCGGTCTCAATGTAGAAATGGGTGAACTGGTGAGGTTCGTGGCCGAGCGCGGCGACGTGGCCGGGGATGCCGTTCGGAGAGCCGGTATCGATGGCGCCCATGTGGCCTGCATCGATACTCCAATCGAAGACGCGCCGATAAAAGTCGCTGGTCTTTTCCTTATCCTTGCAGCCGATTTCGAAGTGAACGACGGGATGCGGCATGGTGGATTCCTTTCATAAGCGATGAGGCCAGTATGGCCATGCGCCCGTCTGCCGTCAACCGCGAGACAAAGAAAAAATCGCTAAAACTTATTTTTATCTTGACATAATGTATTAGTCTTATAGTACATTGTTTTCGTGATGAGTTCTCAGCCCAAATCGAAGGGATTCCATTTCCTGCTCGACCTGCACAGCGGCATGCCGGTCTACCGGCAGATCATGGACCAGGTACGCGGCGGCATTGCTTCCGGCGCGCTGACTCCGGGGGATCAACTGCCCACGGTGCGCCAGCTTGCGGTAGATCTCGAAATTAACCCGAATACTGTGGTGCGCGCTTATCGCGAGTTGGAACTCGGTGGTCTGTTGGAGACGCACCAGGGCACAGGAACATTTATCAGTGCGCAGAAGATGAAGCGGTCCGATGCCGAGCGCGAGCGGCAGTTGACGCAGATTGTTGCCGACTGCGTTGCGCGCGCCGGAGCGGCAGGATTCACCGTGGATGAACTGATTGATGAGTTGCGCGGATTGGCTGCGGAGCCGACGCGAAGGAGATAAAAGACATGGCAAAGATTCAGGGACTTCCAAGAAACCGGGTGGCCGTCACAACATTTGTCGTATGCGCGGGCGCGGGAGCCCTGGCCAGTGCATTCTTCAACCGTCCTTTCCCAGCAGAGATCGGTACGCTCGTCGGGCTCTACTTTCTCTTCGCCATCCAAGTCGTGCAACCCTGGGAGCGAGTCGCGCTCATGCGCCTGGGCCGCTATGTCGGCCTGCGTGGTCCGGGATTCTTTCACATGGTGCCGGTGATCGAAACCATCAGCGCCATTGTGGATCAGCGCGTGCGCGTGCACAGCGTTACCGCTGAGTCGACTTTGACGCGCGACACTGTTCCGGTCAACGTGGATGCCAACATGTTCTGGATGGTATGGAACGCGGAGAAAGCGATTCTCGAGGTGGAGAACTTCATCGAAGCCGTGAACATGAGCGCGCAAACGGCGCTGCGGGAGTCGATTGGTCGGCACGAATTGGCGCAGATGATTACCGAGCGCGAGATGATGGGCCGCCAGCTTCAGCAGATTCTGGACGAGAAAACGAACCCCTGGGGCATCACGATTCAGTCCGTGGAGATTCGCGATGTGCGCATTCCGCAAACGCTTGAGGACGCCATGTCGCAGGAGGCACAGGCCGAGCGTGAACGGCGCGCGCGTGTGATTCTGGGCGCGGCCGAAGTACAGGTGTCCGACCAGTTTGCGCAGGCCTCGCGCGTCTACGCGGAGAACCCGGGCGCCCTGCATTTGCGCGCCATGAATATGCTCTACGAGGCAATCAAGGAGCGTGGTTCGATGGTCATCGTGCCCTCGTCGGCGGTGGAGACGATGGGCCTCGGCGGGACGCTGGCGACGGCTGCAATTGCGAAACAGCAGGGCTGACGACCGGCGAGAGGAGTGTGAGATGAAGAACCGAATTGTTTCTGTGTGTGTTGTGTTGGCGATGCTTGCCACGGCCGGTTTCTCGCAGGCAGGCGCGACCGGCGTGGCGACGAAGAAGTTGCCGATCGAGGGCGTCTGGCGGGCGGATCAGGATGGGCTCCCATTTATTGCACTCACCATAACGAACGAAAGTGGAAGTCTGTCGGGCGCGGTGCTCTTCTATTTCCACCGTCGCGAGGCTGTTGGTCAGCCGTGGACTTCGACGCCGGGGAGTCCGGGGCCGATCTTCAACCCGATGTTCGATGGCAAGACGTTGACGTTCCAGGTGAGCCATCGGTACGCGCATCCCCCTGAATCGTTGAACGACCCTCCGTCCAGCTTTCGGTTGACGCTGACGGGTGTCGACAAGGCTGGCCTGACCAACATAACCGAGTCTCGATTGGAAGGCGGGAGTTCGGCTTCCCCCGGACTGCCGATGACAAGGTCGGATTACTAGGGCACGTGCGACAACTTGAAGAAACAGGCAGGAGGCCCTCCATGAGAGCTGCAATGATGACGCTCGCCTGCGCGTTGGTCGCGCTGGTTTGCTGGTCCCAGAGCCCAACTGAAAGTCACGCGATGTGGATTGGCGTGTGGCAGGCGAAGGCAGAAAGCGGGCCGGGAATTACGTTGACGCTGGCCGATGACGGAGGAGACGTTGGTGGAACCATAGTCTTCGAAGCCTTCAATCGCGAAGAGAACAGGCTCGTTGCTCGAGAGCCGCACACGCTGATGCACGCGCACGTTGACGGGAACCTGCTCTCGTTCCAGGTGAACGGATGCTGCAACAAGAGCGGGATTCTCAGCATGGCGATGGAGCTGACGAAGGATGGCAAGGCGCAGTTCCGCTGCTCGAATTGCGGCTCGGGGGATGTAACTGAACTGCGGAAGATGCAGTAGATGCTTTCGGAGCGAGAGAAGTCCTGGAGATGCTATGAAAAATGGGTTGATATCCCTGGTCGCGATTGCCGCGCTCTCGGCAAACATGGCGCATGGCCAGGCCGAGGCCGACACAACGCATCACACCGTGCAGTTTGTCACCGTGGACAAGGACGTGAAGCTGGAAGTGCTCGATTGGGGCGGCGAAGGGCGGCCGCTGGTCTTTCTCTCCGGACTCGGAAGCACGGCGCATGTATACGACCAGTTCGCGCCGCAGTTCACGGCGAAGTATCACGTTTATGGCATTACGCGCCGGGGGTGGGGCGATTCAAGCAAGCCTGCGCCGTCGGTTGCGAACTATGCAGCCGACCGGCTCGGCGACGACGTGCTGGCGGTGATCGATACGCTCAAGCTGAACCGTCCCGTGCTGGTGGGACACTCCATTGCCGGAGAGGAACTCAGCTCCATCGGCAACCGTCATCCAGAAAAAGTAGCGGGATTAATTTACCTCGACGCCGCAGATGCCTACGGCTATTACGATCAAGCACACGGAGACTGGTTTCTCGACATGCTTGAGCTGAGAAAAGAGATTGACGCGCTGCAGGCGGGCGCAGTCATCGATCAGCAGTACATCCAGGAGATGCTGGCCAACGCGGCACTACTCGAAAAAGATACAGAAGCCCTTTCCAAGCGAATGGCGCTCATGCCCGGCCCTGTACCTCCGCCACCTCCGCCGGTCGGTGTGGCCACTCGCTTCGGCGAGCAGAAGTACACTCAAATTCATGGTCCGGTTCTCGCCATCTTTGCCTGCCCGCACAACTTCGATTTCATCCGCGACTCCGGTGCGAAGGCGGCATTAATTGCCAACGACCTTGTCACTTGCACGGCTCAGGCGAATGCTTTTGAAGCGGGCGTGCCGACGTCCCATGTTGTCCGTCTGCCCAACGCCGACCATTACATTTTTCGTTCCAATGCGGCAGGCGTAGCCCGTGCAATGAACTCATTTCTCGCCGCGCTTCCGTGACCGTATTCTGCAACGCAATTGCATATTGACCTTTGGCCCGCGGCAAACCGTTGATCCACCTGGTAGACGGGCAGCGGTTGCAGGACATTGATCCCCAGGCTAACCAGATAGGGTATTTTCCCAATCACATCGAAAAGGTCCATTTACGGTTCGCAACCTGCCGGAGATCACTCACTTTTCACCCGTTCGTATTCGCGAGATCGTCGCCGAAAGTCCTCCGGGACCCGCTCAATTCGACGTGTTCAGCTGGTGTGGTCGAGAAGGATTTTCCAGCCTTGCGGGCCTTTGCGCCAGACCAGAGAGAAAATCCCGTCGTCCTTTTTGGCTTCCCCGTGGGCGGCGCGGTCAAGGTGAAACGCGCCTGTGACCACGGCATACTCCACTGAGCCGCAGGAACTTGGCAGAAACCGGATGTCTAGGTTGGAAAAGGTGAGCTTGCCCATCTGTTCCCGAGTCGTGTAGGACTTCTTGTAGCGCTCGAGAATAGGTCCATATCCCTTGCGAAGCGTGGCGCCGATAAAAGTCGTATCTGGCGAGTCTTCATAGGTCTGCATGAAAGTGGGAATGTCGGCGTGGTTCCACGCCTCTGCCTGGGCCGCAACACTGGCGCGGATGGCGGCTTCGTCGGCCGCCTGCGCCACCTGCGGTGGGGCAGACGCCGCTTGCGCGGCATAGGCATGGGCGTGGGTTTCGGTGCAAAGCAAAAGCAGGACCAGGGACACAGCCAGACGCTTCATCGGGACTCCTCCGGGGCGGAAATGATCTGGGTTCAGCTTACAATGAGAGTATGCCCCCGGCTTCCACATCCGCTCCCTTTCGCATCGTTCACACGGTCTGCTCCCACGACTGTCCGGACAGTTGCGGGGTTCTTGTGACCGTGAACGAAGAGGGCCGTGCAATAAAGGTGGCCGGCGACCCCAGGCATCCGGTGACGCAGGGATTTCTGTGCGGGAAAGTGGCCAAGTACCTTGACCGGGTCTATGCGCCGTCGCGGATTCTGTATCCCCTGAAGCGCAAGGCCAACGTGAAAAAAGGACCGCTGGAACGCGGCCGTGAACACGAAGCGTTCGACCGCGTGACCTGGGATGAAGCGCTGGAAGCGATTGCTGCGCGCCTCAAGAACATCGCGGACGAGTTCGGCCCCGAGTCGATCCTCCCCTACAGTTATGCCGGAACAATCGGCGTGCTGGGCTATGGGTCGATGGACCGCCGCTTCTTTCATCGACTGGGCGCGAGCCAACTGAACCGGACCATTTGCTCTGAGGCTGGCGGGGTCGCGTGGAAGCTGGTCTACGGGAAGAAACTGGGCACGCCGACCGAGGATTTCCGCCTCGCCAAGCTAATCCTGGCTTGGGGCGCGAACATCCATGGGAACAACGTGCATCTGTGGCCCATGATCGAGCAGGCACGCCGCAACGGGGCTCGTCTGGTTGTGATCGACCCCTACCGCACCAGAACAGCCGCCCTGGCAGACTGGCACATCGCGATCCGGCCGGGAACCGACGGGGCACTGGCGCTGGGAATGATGCATGTGATCCTGAACGAAGGCCTCGAAGATCGCGAATACATCAACCAGATGACGCATGGATTTAAGCAGCTTGCCGAGCGTGCGCGGGAATATACGCCTGACCGTGTTGCTGCCTGGACAGGAATGACCGCTGCGGAAATTGAAGCGCTGGCCCGCGAGTACGCGACAACCAGGCCCGCTGCGCTGCGGATGAACTACGGCGTGCAGCGGTCGGAAAACGGAGGGACAGCGGTGAGAGCAATTGCCATGCTCCCGGCGCTGACCGGGGCGTGGATACATCGCGGCGGAGGCGGAGTGCTCTCGACATCCGGCGCATTCGAGTGGGACGAGGATGCTGTCCGCCGTCCGGACTTGGCGCTGGCTTCACCGCTGGGCCGCCTGGCTCGTACGGTGAACATGTCGGAGCTTGGACGCGCCCTGACTGGCGAGGGAACAGAGGCCCTTGATGGGCCGCCAGTCAAAGCGCTGTTTGTTTATAACTCGAATCCAGGCGCAGTCGCGCCCAACCACAATGCCGTGAAGGAAGGGATGGCGCGGCCTGACCTCTTCACTGTGGTCCACGAGCAGTTCTTCACCGATACAACGGATTATGCCGACTTCATACTGCCCGCGACGACATTTCTGGAACACACCGATGTACAGGGCGCGTACGGACACTACTTTGTGCAGCTCTCACAAAAGGCAATCGAACCCCTTGGCGAGGCCAGGCCGAATGTCTGGCTGTTCAAAGAACTGGCGAGCCGCATTGGATTCGAGGAAGACTGCTTCCGGGATACAGAAATGGATTTGATTCGGCAAGCGCTGGCGATCGGCGCCGACGGGCACTCCACCAACAAGGAAATGGAGCACATTACGCTGGAGGATTTGAAGACGCAGGGACACATCCCGCTTGCCTTTCATCTTTCGCCGGAGACGAAGCCGTTTCAGCCGTATATTTCAGAAACCTTGCCAACGCCTTCTGGAAAGATCGAGTTCTATTCGGAGAGGCTGGCGGCGCAGGGACTGGACCCCCTGCCGGCATTTGTTCCTGCGATCGAGTCGCGATTTGGAGCGCTGGCGGAACGCTATCCCCTTGAGTTTTTAAGCCGCAAGGCGGACAACTACATGAACACCACGTTTGCCAATCTCGATGGGCACCGCAGGATGGAGGCGCGGAGGAGCCAGCGGCTGGAGATGCATCCCACCGACGCGGCGGCGCGCGGTATCGGCGATGGAGATGCAATAAAGATCTGGAATGACCGTGGTGAGCTTCGCCTGACGGCGATGATGAATGCGAGTTTGCCGGCGGGTGTTGTGGCCGGCAAGCTCGACTGGGCAAAGCTGAGCACCGGTGGGACCAATGTCAATGCGCTCACCAGCGAGCGGTTGACCGATATCGGGGCGGGAGCCACGTTTTATTCGACGCTGGTGGAAGTCGGGAAAGTGTAAAACGCAGTTTTCACATTTTCAGTAAAACTTGTTTCATAAGCTGGCTTTGTAACAGGGCACGACTTCAGTCGTGCCGCAAATGGCCGAGAAAGCAGGGGGTTTTAACCCCTGAGGGACACGGCTGCGGCCAAAGGCGGTCCCAAAATGGGACAAGAATAGTCTGAAATAGCCGAAAAGAATCCCAGGCCTCAATCGACAAAAAAATCAATACAACTGTTCATTGCAGCGCGTAGAATGACCCGTCGTAAGAAGAGCGGTTAGGCCGCGCATGGCTACTTTCGACGGGCCTGATGGCCATGCGAACCCAACCTGGAAGGGCAAGCGGTAAGACGAAGACTATGACGTGGACATCTATCCTGATTGCAGTTGCGGTGCTGTCGCTTCTTCTCTTCCTGAAGCGCAGTTGGCGGGTTTCAAGAAAGACTGCGGTTGAATATCTGCGTAACGGAGCCGTGGTAGTCGACGTGCGCAGCGCGGGCGAATTCACTGCCCGGCATCTTCCCAGGGCCGTGAATATCCCGCTGAGCGAGATCGAAACGGTGATTGGCCGCAAGGTAAAGGACAAGAACCAGGTAGTTCTGTTGCATTGCCAGAGTGGGAGGCGAGCTCTTGAAGCGCGCCGCAGACTCAAAGCTCTCGGTTACGCAAACGCTTTCAACCTCGGATCGTACGATCGCGCTGCGCAGATTGTGAGCGCCCGGTAAACTGAAATCCGGATGAAACCACGGACAGGTTTTGGTGCAGGTTTTGCGCTCCGTCCCGCTACGGAAGAGGATATTCCGGCACTACATTTGCTGATTGAGGCGTCGGTGCGCGGGTTGCAAGTCGGCGACTATACCGCTGCACAGATCGAAGGCGCTCTTGGCACTGTGCTCGGGCTGGATACGCAGCTCATCCGTGATCGGACTTACTTTGTGGTGGAAGCGGTCGGGACCGGCGATGCTCTCAACCAAAACACAAGAGTGCGGAGCACCACCATCGCCGGATGCGGCGGCTGGTCGAAGCGGAAGACGCTCTTTGGAGCGGACCGAGGCCCCGGTCGGGAGCCGGAACTCCTGGACCCGGCCTCCGATGCTGCCAAGGTTCGTGCAATCTTTGTACATCCCGACTTTGCCAGGCAGGGATTGGGCTCGCTGATCCTGGCGCGGGTAGAAGCAGAGGCTTGCGCAGCCGGGTTTCGGCGGTATGAAATGGGATCGACGCTGACAGGCGTACCACTCTACAGGCTGAAGGGTTACGTGGAGGTTGAACGGATTGCAGTTCCCCTCAGCAACGGCGAGGTGCTGCCGGTGGTAAAGATGGTCAAGGACGCGGGTTGAGCGGCTCAACATAGGGTTTCGTGTCAAGCCCTTTGCTTTTAAGTTTCAAGTTTGATCCGGTTGATCAATAAGACCAACCGAGATGAACGCTGCGGGAGGCAGGATAGGAATCCCGCGCCAGGGATGAAGCGCCAGCAAGTCTTCATCGCTGCTCACGATTATATCGGCCTTGGCTGCGAGCGCCAGGGCTAGAAATGGGTCGTCTTTGGGGTCTCGGCATCTTGGTTGAACCGCTGATACCTCAGCTTGGCCAACAGCGAAAAGCTGCACTCTCCGGCGTATCAACGCAACGAATTCACGGCGCAAATCTCGATCCAGATATCGGTCGAACTTGCTTCGATCGAGAACCGACGCCAATTCCTCAAGGGTTTCTACGCTTGCACACACGTCACAGGAGGCCAATGCCTTGAGCAATGCCTGATGGGGTATGGAACCTTCGCGAAGTGCCGCGCTAACCAGTGTGGTTGTATCTAGTACCACGCGAAGAATGCGGCTCACCGAGACTTATGCACAAGGCCAACAACGTCCTCGTCGGACAATGCAGCAGCGGCAGCGTTCTGGGCGGGCGACGCGCTCTGTTTGGCCTGTGCGCTCCACTCTTCCAATTCAGCCACTGCCTGACTTCGTTTGCGGCGCGCATTGAGCAGGTCGTCCATCTCCCGGGGCGAAACGATGAACGCGGTTGGGCGCCCATGCCGAGTGATTGCGACGGGTTCGCGCTGTGCCGTGTCAAGTAGTTGTCCAAATCGGTTTTGGGCCTCGGCGGAGGTCATGACGATCATAGGCGGTCCTTCGAAAAAATAGCTAATTTAGATAATATAGCTAATTTAGAATCGCTGCAATCTGGACGAGTGTCAGACCTGTAGCCTCTGCCTCAATGAAAAAGACAACCACATTGGAAACGCCAGCTACGGGGAAGGTACTTGATTTCCTTGGGAAGTTACATCGAGTGATGCTTCAGTGGGCGGAAAGGTTGTCTTTCTCCAGCAGTTTCCGAGCATTTTTCCAGGACCCAGATGGCGAGATGCATAGGCCGCGAATCTGCATCCTTTATCCGGCTTTAGCGTCAATAGAGAGGCGATGAAGGCCTATTTTGTTTGTACTTAGTCCAGACCCCAGTCAATTCGACTACCATTGTAGTTTCAACCGCATGTTAGACCGGTCCCTGGTGGCACAGGCCAAGGGGTTCCGGAACCCCGTTGAGCCGGCGAAGCCAAACCCCGGACCTTCCTAAGCGAAAGGTCCTTTTCGACGAGGGGACGGGCGATCCGGCTCAGGAGTGAGAACCAGCCCTATGATGTGGATTGTCCGGCTTGCGCTAAGGCGGCCTTATACCTTTGCCGTTTTTGCGTTCTTGATATTGCTTCTCGGCGTCTTCAGCATTGTCTCGATGCCGACGGACATCTTTCCGAATATCGATATTCCCGTTGTGACGGTGGTGTGGCAGTACACCGGGCTGTCGGCGCAGGAGATGTCGACCCGCATCGTCTTCAACAGCGAGCGCGGCATGACCACGACGGTCAACGACATCGAGCACATCGAGTCTCAGTCACTCAACGGAATTGCGATCATCAAGATCTTTTTCCAGCCGCACGTGAACATTGGCAGCGCGGTGGCGCAAGTAACGTCTATCAGCCAAGTTCAGTTGCGCTCTCTTCCGCCAGGTACCACGCCGCCTTTCATCATTCAATACAACGCCTCAAGCGTGCCTGTGTTGCAGTTGGGATTGAGCGGCAAGGGGCTGGACGAACAGCGCTTGAACGACCTCGGCCAAAACACCATCCGCACCCAGTTGGCGACGATTGAAGGCGCGCAGACGCCGTTTCCCTATGGCGGCAAGCAACGGCAGATCCAGGTAGACATCGATCTTCATGCGCTGGAAGCCAAGGGCCTTTCGCCGGTGGATGTGGTCAACGCAATCAACGCGCAAAACATCATTGCACCCTCCGGCACCATGAAGGTGGACCGCTACGAGTACGCCATCGAAACCAACTCCGCGCCCAGCGTGGTCAACGACCTGAATAACCTTCCCATCAAAGCAGTCAATGGAGCGGTGATTTATATCCGGGATGTGGCTCACGTGCGCGATGGTTTCCCGCCGCAAACCAACATCGTACGCGTGAACGGCAGCCGCGCCATTTTGATGAGCATCATGAAAACCGGCTCGGCCTCCACACTCGACATCATCAAGGGTGTGCAAGACGTACTGACGAACATGAAGGGTCAGCTTCCGCCGGAATTGAAGATCGCCGCCCTCTCCGACCAGTCGATCTTTGTGCGCGGAGCCATCGATGGCGTGGTGCGCGAAGCGCTGATTGCCGCGTGTCTCACAGCCATCATGATTCTGGTCTTTCTGGGCAGTTTTCGCTCGACAGTGATCATTGCGGTTTCAATTCCGCTGTCGATTCTGTGTTCGTTGACGATGCTCTACGTTCTCAAAGAAACCATCAACATCATGACGCTGGGCGGCCTCGCGCTGGCCGTAGGCATCCTGGTGGACGACGCGACGGTTGAAATTGAAAACATCAATCGCAACCTCGAATCGGGCAAGGAAATCGAACAGGCTATTCTCGACGGCGCCGCGCAGATTGCCACCCCAGCGCTGGTTTCAACGCTCGCCATCTGCATTGTGTTCGTGCCGATGTTCTTTCTGAGCGGCGTGGCACGCTACCTGTTTGTCCCCATGGCGGAGGCGGTCGTGTTTGCCATGCTTGCGAGCTACCTGCTCAGCCGGACAGTAGTTCCGACAATGGCCAAGTATCTGCTCAAAGAGCACGATGACGCGGAGATGGCAAAGAAGCGAGAAAGCCGCAATCCGTTCATACGGTTTCAACTCGGCTTCGAAGCCGGCTTTACGAGAATGCGTCTCGGCTACCTGCGCTTGCTCACGCTGTGCGTCGATCATGCGGCTGTCTTTCTGATCCTGTTCCTCGTCTTTGCGGTGGGCTCCGTGGCTTTGTTAACGCCGCCGCTCGGCCAGGACTTCTTTCCCAGCGTCGATGCAGGACAATTCAAGATCCACGTGCGGGCTCGCACTGGAACTCGCATCGAAGAGACCGCCCTGCTCTGCGACCACATCGACGGGACGATCCGCCAGTACATTCCCGCCAAAGAGCTGGTCACGATCGTCGATAACATCGGTCTCCCATATTCGGGCTTGAACTTGTCGTACTCGACCTCGGCGCCCATCGGGCCGGCCGACGCGGACATCCAGGTACAGCTCACTGAAGATCACCATTCGACGGGAGCCTACGTTGAAAAGCTGCGCACCGTGCTCAATCGAGAGTATCCGGGTGTGACGTTTTATGTGCTGCCGGTAGACATTGTGACCCAGATATTGAACTTCGGCCTGTCCGCCCCCATCGATATCCAGATTGTGGGGCCCGATCTCTATGGAAACAGGGCGCTGGCGGAGAAGATGCTGAATGAAGTGCGTTATGTTCCAGGAGCAGCCGATGCACGCATTCAGCAGCCGTTCGACTATCCGAACATGACTGTGAATGTTGACCGGACGCGCGCACAGACCATCGGCCTGACGCAGGCAAATGTGGCGCAAAGTGTGCTTGTGTCGTTGAGCGGCAGCTTTCAGACCACGCCCAACTTCTATCTCGACCCCAAGAGCGGAGTTACCTACAACGTAGCCGTCCAGTCTCCGCAGTACCTGCTGGACTCGGTTGCCGGGCTGAAGAGTTTGCCGATCACCGGTTCGGGCCAGGCAGCTCAACAGGCCGCGAACACGGCGACATCTGGTTCGGCGTCGACCGCCGTTCCGGGAGTGCCCGCAACGGTAGATGTGCTGGGCAATGTTGCGTCTATCGTGCCGGGGACGGAACTCGGCACAGTGAGCCACTACAACGTGCAACCGGTGCTGGATATCTATACCAACGTAGACGGCACTGACCTGGGCACGGTCACCAGGGCGATGGAGTCCATCATCGCAAGGCATCAACACGATCTGCCGCGCGGCTCGCATTTCATCTTGCGCGGTCAAAGCGAGACCATGAGAAAGTCCTACGTTGGCCTGCTGGGCGGGTTGGCGTTTTCAATCCTGCTTGTTTACCTGCTGATCGTAGTGAACTTTCAATCCTGGCTTGATCCGTTCCTGATTATTGCCGGTTTGCCGGCTGCTCTGGCCGGAATCGCATGGTTCCTGTTTCTCACCAACACACGGCTCAGCGTGCCGGCACTCACAGGCGCCATTATGTGCATGGGCGTGGCCACATCGAACTCCATCCTTGTCGTCACGTTTGCCCGTGAGCAGTTGGAAACGCTGGTGGGCGATGCGCGCCGGGCCGCACTGAACGCGGGTTTCGTTCGCCTGCGCCCAGTCGTAATGACCGCGCTGGCAATGATCATCGGCATGATTCCCATGTCTTTGGGCCTGGGCGACGGCGGCGAGCAGAACGCGCCCCTGGGCCGGGCCGTGATTGGTGGACTACTGCTGGCCACAGTGGCCACGCTGTTTTTTGTTCCTGCATCTTTTTCTGTCGTCCATGGCTGGCTTGAAAGCCGCCGCAAGACGGCACAAGGCGCGCCACGGGCCGGAACGATTGACGAGTTTGACGAGCTTTCGGAGTAGCTTTCAATATGACCAACGAAACCAAACCGAATACGCCCCCGAATATGAATGAACCAGGCCAGGGCGGCCATCACGATGAGTTTTCAGCACCGGAGCAGAAGCCGATTTCCGGCGGCGTGGCGCTGGTGGGCGTAGCGATTCTTTTGCTGGTAGCCCTGGGGTTTGGAGGCTGGGGCATCCTGAGCCGCAGAAATGCCAACACCGTGCTGGCCGAGCGCACCTCTGACCTGGCTGCCCCTTCGGTAATTGCCGTGGCCCCCAAGCAGGGCGCGCCGCTGGAAAGCTTTGTGCTGCCCGGCAACGTGACCGCCTACACCGATTCGCCCATCTACGCGCGGACGTCTGGCTACCTCACCAAGTGGTACTTCGATATCGGCGCCCGTGTGAAGCAAGGTGCTCTGCTGGCAGAGATTTCCACTCCCGAATTGGACCAGCAACTGGCGCAAGCAGCGGCCGACCTGAATACCGCGGAAGCTAATGCGAACAACGCACGCATCCAGGCCGACCGCTACTCAGACTTGGTAAAGTCAAACGCGGTTTCTCGCCAAGACACCGATACATTTGTGAACCAGGCTTCGGGGACGGCGGCTGCGGTCAAATCTGCTCAGGCCAACCTGCAACGGCTCAAAGAACTGCAGTCGTTCGAGAAAGTCTATGCTCCCTTTGACGGCGTGGTGACCGCCCGCAGCATCGATACGGGACAGTTGATCGACGCCGGCGCGGCCAAAGAGCTCTTTCACCTCCAGGCTATTCAAACGCTGCGCGTGTATGCCAACCTGCCGCAGATTTACTCCGCTAACGTGAAGCGCGGATCGAAGATCGACCTCACCTTTGCCGAGCGCGCGGAAAAGATCTACCAGGGCACGCTGGTGCGGACAGCGGACGCGATCGATCCAGTCAGCCGTACCCTGCTGGTGGAGATTGACGTCGATAACCGCGCGGGCGAGTTGCTTCCGGGTTCACTCGCGCAGGTTCACTTCAAGACGCCTTCTGCCGGGCCAACTTACATTGTTCCAGCGGGTGCGCTGATCTTCCGCAAAGAGGGCTTGCGTCTCGGCCTCGTGGTCGACGGAAACAAGGCACATCTGGTGCCCGTAGTGATCGGCGAGGACGATGGCGCGAGTGTG
>JBELAI010000220.1:0-10122 GCA_049508975.1 Occallatibacter sp.
GCGTTCACCTGTGCGTTGTCGATCAGCGCAATGCGGCCCTTCTCCAGATCCCCGCCCGCCTGCCCCGCAATGTAATCCAGCGCCGCCCCCAGCCCTGCAATCAAAGCCACGGCGGGCGTATAAGCGCTCTCGCCCTTCACCGCGTTCTTGCGTTCCTTGCGCAGGTCGAAGTAGTAGCGCGGATTCTTCGAATCCTCCATCGCCTTCCACGCCTTTTCGCTCACGCTTAAATAAGCCAGTCCGGGCGGAATCATCACCGCCTTCTGCGACCCGCCGATAAGAATGTCGATGCCCCAGCCGTCCACGTCAAAAGTCTGTGTTCCCAGGCCGGTGATGCCGTCCACAATCAGCAGCGTGTCCGTCCCCTTCACCAGATTGGCGACACCTTCTACATCGTGGCTCACCGCGGTCGAAGTCTCCGACGCCTGCATGTAGACAGCCTTGTGTTCCGGCTTCAATGCCGCCGCAACCTCGGCAATGTCAAAGGTCTGCCCATAAGGCTTCTCCACCACGTCCACCACGCAGCCAAAAGCCTTCGCCAGGTCTACCCAGCGCTCGCCGAACTTGCCCGCCGTCAACACCAGCACCCGATCACCCGGCGAGGTCAGATTCGAGACCGAGGCCTCCATCGCGCCGGTACCGGAACTCGATAACAGCAGCACGTCGTTTTGCGTCCCCACAAAGACTTTCAACTGGGCAAGCACCTTCAGAAAAAGGGCGCGAAACTCCGGCGTGCGGTGGTGAATATCCGCCGCCGCCATGGCAAACTGAGCCGCCGGCAACAGCGGCGTGGGACCGGGTGTAAACAAGCGCGTTTTGCGAATCATCGTATTTGTCTCCTAAACTTTCGACCAAAGAGTCTGGCCTACGCATTAGTCACAGAATACACAAGTTTGTGGTTTTTGTGGTTTCTTTTATGTTGAATTTTTCGTCTTTTGCAGAATCGGGAATTTTTCGGGTCTCTTTCCCTCGTCCCAAAGAAAAAGGGGACCTACAGTCGAAGCAGGTCCCCTTTTATCTATCCGAAAATTCAGAGGTTTCTCAGGAAAAATCAGCGGCGGCCACCGCCGCCACCACCATGGAAGCCTCCGCCCCCGGCAAAGCCCCCACCGCCATGGAATCCACTGACGGCATAACCCCTGCTAGCGGCGAAGCCACCACCACGCACCCCTGCACGATAGCCACCGCCATAGAAATGGCCACCGAAATACCCGCCTCTCCAATAGCCGCCATACCAACCCCACGGAGGAAAGAACCCGAAGCCGAATGGGCTCCAATACGGGCCTATGCCGACGAAGGTGTAATCCCACATGTACGGATCCCAGTACCATCCGGAATTGAATCCCGCGACCCCGGCATACTGATCGGCAATCTGACCGTTGGCCTCAGACAGATATTGCGAGCGCAGGCTGCTCCAGTTGTAGAACTGGTCCTGGGCATCGTGGGTGTCGAAACTGACGGATTTCAGGCTTGCATTTGCCACCAGTGCCGTCTCGTGATGGTCCTTGATCTCCTTCGATCTCCCGTCGCCTTCATTCACGACTGCCTTTCCTTGGAAGACCATGGCCGCCGGTTGGTTTGCGTTGAATTCGTAAAGCCCGGGCTTCAGCAGCCTGGTGGATACGCCCGCATCTGTCATTTCCAGATCGTTCTGTGGAAATATTTGGTCCACTTCTACAGCAGCGCGGCCCTTTTCAACTTCTACCTGCGTGCGCGTCAGGTCGGGCGAAATCATTTTGACGGCGCTATTGTCGTCGAGCCGCAGAAACACGCCCGGCGTCAACAGAACCTCGGCCTTGCCTGTGGTTGTTGAAAGCACCTCACCGGGTTCCAGGTAGGCGCGGCCAACGTCTCGCCGGTTCAGCGTTGTTCCATCGAGAAAGGCCGATCCTTCCACATAGTTCACAGCGCCCGGATTGGGAGTGCCTGGATTCCCTTGCGATGCGTCATATGCCGGAGAGTTAACAGCCGGCCCTTGATAACTTGGATAACTCGCATACGCTGGAGACTGGGCAACGCCGAACGTCGACGCGGCAACCACCCCAGCACTAAAAAGTACAACAGTAATTAACCTGGACATCATCGCTTTTTACCTCACTTTAATAAATGCAAAAAGCGAGAAAAAGTTACGGTGTTTGGCAGGTCTCGGTAGGTCGGCGTGTGCCCTGTCAAATTAAGAAAAATAATGAAGCGGAGCAAGGGGCAAATGCATCGAATAAAGCAACAAAAACAAGCGTTTCAATGAAGGTTGAGTATCATTGCGAGAGCGAATGTTTGCCGCGCGATAAACTTCTAAACAGGTTTGAACATTACAACGGACACGCACCCGGAAAGCAGGACGCAATGACGGACGCAGGCGCACTCGAAACCTTGATCACCCAACAAGTCGTAACCGCCATGAAGGCCCACGACGCGGTCCGCACCACCACGCTGCGCCTCATCAAGAACGCGCTCAAAAACAAAGCCATTGAGAAGCGCGCTCCGCTCACGCCCGCCGAGGAGCAGCAGGCCCTGGCCACCATGATCAAGCAGCGTCGCGACTCCATCGATCAGTTCACCAAGGGCAACCGTCCCGAATTGGCCGCCGCTGAAGCCGCCGAAATTAGCCTGATTGAGGAGTTTCTGCCCAAGGCACTCGACGAATCCGCGCTCCAGGCTCTTGTCACCGAAGCCGTGGCCGAAGTGACAGCCGCCTCCGGCCAGAAGCCCTTACCCAAAGACATGGGCACCGTGATGAAGGCCGTTCAAGCAAGGCTGCAAGCCGCCAGCCTCCGCGCCGAAGGCCGCGTCGTCAGCGAGTTAGTCAAGAAGGTACTGGCTTCCTGATCCTCCTACTGCATCGACTCTGAAATCCAATAAGATGAGGGGAATCTCTGTCCTGCCGAGGTTCCCCTTTCCTTTGACAAAATCCGCACCACGCGCGCATGGACTGGACACTCTGCGTGCTCTCGCCATCGTCTCCGTCATCGTGTACCACCTCAACGATTTTCACGGCGAAGGAACCCTGCCGGCATTCGTCGTCCCGGCCGCGAACTTCGGCTGGATGGGCGTCGATCTCTTCTTTGTTCTGAGCGGTTATCTCATCGCCTCGCAATTCCTGCGCCCCTATCGTGCCGGCGTCTGCCCTCGTCTGTGGCCGTTCTACCGCAACCGCCTTTTCCGCATCCTGCCTGCATTCGGCGTCGTGCTCGCGCTCTACCTGGCGGTCCCCGGTTGGCGTGAGAGTGCGTCCCTCCCGCCCCTCTGGGAGTTCCTGACCTTCACCCAGAACCTCTTCTTCGATCGCAGCAAAGACCGCGCCTTCTCCCACGTCTGGTCGCTTTGCGTCGAAGAACATTTCTATCTGTTCTTTCCGCTCATCGTAGTGACCGCAATGCGCAAACGCTCTGCGCACATAACCGTTGCCATCGTCGGTGGTCTGGTTTTCTCCGGCATTCTCATCCGCAGCTTCGTCCTGTTCCATCTGCTCGTACCACTTGCAGCCACCGAAGGGGGATCATGGCTCGCATTCCTCGAGCGCATCTACTACCCCACTTATAGCCACCTCGACGGACTGCTCGCCGGAGTCGCGCTGGCATTAATCAGGGTTTTTCGCCCCGCCTGGTGGACCGCCATGGCGCGCCGCGGCCATATGCTCTTTCTCGCGGGGACATGCCTGGTCGCATTGGCCGTCTATATTACAAGGGACTTTTGGAGCTCCGTTACCGGAGTATCCGCCATCGGCGTGGTCTTCGGTTTTCCCGTGCTCTCTGTTGGTCTCGGACTACTTGTCGCGTCGTCGGTCAGCAACAATGGCTGGCTGCGCTTCAAAATCCCCGGCGTCAAGCTCATCGCGACGCTCGCCTACAGCCTCTATCTCACCCACAAGGAGATGATCCACCTGGTGGACTGGTGGTTTCCTTCCATCGCCGAAGGCCACATGGTGCAATGGCTCGCTGTGTACGCAGTGTGCTGCTTGCTGGTGGCTTCCGCTCTTTACTTATGCGTCGAGCGCCCGTTCCTCATCCTTCGGGACAAGCGCATTTTGGGCGGCTGATCGCAGAATCCAGGAATAAAAAATGCGACACGCCGGCGCTTTCAAGCGCGTTGGAGGATCAGGATCGAGATAGGAATTGGGAACGGGCGGAGAGTCGCCCGTCCGCACGAATCGACTTCTAGTTCTGAGGAGCCGGGGTAGCCGGAGCCGCGCCAGCGGGAGCCGGAGCAGACGGCTGGTTCTTAGAGAATGAACGAATGTAAATAATCAGATTCCACACGTCGTCATTCTTCGCGCGGCTGGCGTCTTCGGCGGGCATCTTATCGCCTTTGCCTTTGCGAATGATGTCGAATATTTGCTGGTCCGACATGGGTGCAAACGTTTTTGGATCGGTCCAGTCCGCCAGCGTTACATTCATGCTCGTGGCAATGTCGGTTTTGCCATTGCCGGTATCCCCATGGCAAAGAGCGCAATCCATCGCATAGAGCTTCTTCGCCTTTTCTTGCGATGCGCCGGTCGGCTTCACAGGATTGGTGGAGGCAGGCGAGTCCTGTGCTGTCAGCCCAGCAGCGAGGGTGGGGGTAGGAGTAGGTGCGATCACAAAAAGGACCGCGGCGGAGAGGAGCAGGAACGGCTTCAGCATGGCGCCCTCCTCGGTTGCGTTTGCCGTTGGCAGGCATCTTGCAACCGATTCTTTTTCAGGCCGAATTATATGCCTGTTTAGTCAACCTGCGGCTGTGAGCCTGCTCACAGGGTTATACCGGAATCAGAATCGGCATCCCCCGAAGCTGTACCGCCCAATTCGACGCAACCGAAGAAGTCGGCAACTCTTCTTGCAACTCAAGAGGATTCAATCCTTCTGGTTCCCCACTAGGACAGACCCAGATCACCCTCCGGCCCCGCGCCACGTTTCAGCAGTCCCAACTCACTGGCCAGTCGCTCCAACTTGGCGCGGACAGCTGCCGATGGCTTCACCAGGGGCAGCCGCACATGGTCGGAGGCCCGCCCCATCAGGTTGAGCACCGTCTTGACCGGAGTGGGATTGGAGTCCCAGAAGTTGGCGTCGATCAGACTGGCGTAGCGGCGTTCCAGTTCGCGAGCCTCTGCCCAGCTGTCGCTCAGGGCTGCACGGATCATGCGACCCATTTCCGCAGGAATCTCGTTGGCGGCCACGCTGATAAGCCCATGCGCACCCACGCCGATCGAAGCCAGCGCCATATTGTCGTCGCCGGAGAAAATCTTAAAGCCGCGCGGCAGAATATGAACCAGCTCAGCAATTTGCGGCAGCTTGCCGCTCGATTCCTTGATGGCCTGAATGTTGGGCGCAGCCTCTGCCAGCCGCAGAACAGTCTCCGGGTCGAGGTTCACCCCGGTTCGCCCCGGAATGTTGTAGAGCGTAACCGGGAGCGGGTCGATCGCCTGTGCCAGGGCCAGAAAGTGCTGAAACTGCCCCTCTTGCGAAGGCTTGTTGTAGTAGGGATTCGCCGAAAGCACGGCGTCGATGCCGCGAATCTGCCGCAGCCGTCCAGCGTGGCGCAGCAGCGTCCGTGTCGAATTGTGCGTGCACCCGGCCCACACCGGTACGCGCCCTGCCGCCGCCTCGGCCACAATGCAGACGGCCATCAGCCACTCTTCTTCGTCCAGTGTGGCCGCCTCGCCCGTCGAACCGCAGGCCACAATAAAGTTGATTCCGGAGTCGATCTGCCAGTTCACGAGCGCTCGGAGCGCCGCTTCATCAATAGATCCATCCGCCTTGAAAGGCGTAACAATAGCCGTGCCGCAACCCGTCGTTTCCATCACAGGAAAGTCTATAACGCGAGGCTGGGTGGCTGCGTTGACGGGCGTGGATAAACGGTCATGTGCTCACAAATCCGAATTTTTTCCGGCCTTTGTCGAAAACCCGTCTTCCCATTCGACTACCCAGCAGAACAGGCAAGAGGAGGCCTGGAAACCATGCAATATCTTCTACTGATCTACAACGCTGAAAGCCAATGGGACGCGCTGAGCGAGGCGGAGGCCGCCAAAATGCACAAGGAGTTCGGCGCCTTCACACAGTCAATCATCGCCAGCGGGAATTACAAGGGCGGAAACCAGCTTCACCCAGTCTCAAAGGCCACAACCGTGCGCGTGCACGACGGCAAGACCATAGTGACCGACGGGCCCTTTGCCGAAACCAAGGAGCAGCTTGGCGGCTACTACCTGATCGACGCCGCCGATTTGGATGAAGCAACTGCCATCGCGGCGCGCATTCCCTCCGCAGGCATGGGCCCGATTGAAGTGAGGCCGATTGTCCCGATGGGATGACAGGTCGATCTTGATTGCCACGTTAATCGATGTGCCGGAGTGTAGCCCGATTCGCCTGAGTCGGGCTACGCTGGTTTTGAGGCGACTCGATTGGCCAACGGGCGGGAATCTCTTGAACAGATCTATCGCGACGAGTGGGGCAGAATCGTCGCCACGCTCATTCGCCTCCTGGGCAGCTTCGACCTGGCCGAAGAAGCGGCGCAGGAAGCCTTCGCCGTCGCGCTCGATCAGTGGCCGCGGCAGGGCATTCCGGCAAATCCGCGGGCGTGGTTAATCTCGACGGCGCGGCACAAGGCCCTCGATGCGCTGCGCCGCAAGACGCGCTGGGAAGACGGCGGCGATCCTGATGCGAAGCTTGCGGTCCTTGCCCAAGAGCCGACTGTGGCGATCGAGGAGGATGGAGTCGTGGAAGACGATCGTTTGCGGTTGATCTTCACCTGTTGCCATCCGGCGCTGAACGCGGACGCGCAAGTGGCTCTGACTCTGCGCACATTGTGCGGGCTGACTACGGAGCAGATTGCGAAAGCGTTTCTGGTTCCGCTCCCAGCCATGGCGCAGCGCCTGGTGCGCGCCAAGCAGAAGATTCGCGACGCGGGCATTCCCTATCGAACGCCTCCACGGACCGAGTTGGCAGAGCGTCTGCAGGCTGTTCTGCTGGTGGTCTACCTGGTCTTCAACGAAGGCTACAACACGGCGGGCGAGGGAAGAGCTCTGAGCGATGAGGCGATTCGCCTGGGGCGCGTGTTATGCGAGTTGTTGCCTGCTGAGGCCGAAGTACGTGGGTTGCTGGCTCTGATGTTGCTGCACGATGCCCGGCGCGAAGCACGCAAAAGCAGCGATGGAGATTTGATTCTGCTCGAGGATCAGGATCGGGGATTGTGGAATCGGAAGGCGATTGGCGAGGGGCTCAGTCTGGCCGAGTCGGCGCTACGCAGTGGGCCCGGACCCTATTCTGTGCAGGCGGCGATAGCGGCTGTTCACGCGCAAGCCGCGAGCGCGATTATCACGGATTGGCCGCAGATTGTCGCGCTCTACGATGTGCTTTTGCGCATGCAGCCTTCGCCGGTGATCGAGCTGAATCGAGCGGCAGCGGTTGCCATGTCTGAGGGATGCGAGGCGGGATTGCGCCTGCTGGATGAGTTGGAAGAGCGCGCGGACTTGCGCGGGTATTATCTGCTGCCGGCTGCGCGTGCGGACATGCTGCGGCGTCTGGGCGAGTGGAGCGCGGCGGCTGATGCGTATCGCACTGCGTTGGCGCTGGCATCGCAGGAAGCGGAACAGAGATTTCTGACCCGACGCCTCGCGGAAATGGAAGCGGCGGTTCGATTAGAGCCTTGATTCTGTTGCTACAACTGCTCGAAGATCTCGCGGAAGTCATAGGCGCCTTCTTTGCCCGCCAGCCACTCGGCAGCGCGGACAGCGCCCAGCGCAAAGCCTCTGCGGCTGTAGGCATCGTGGCGGAGTTCAATCACATCGTCTGGCCCCGTCGCGGTAACAATGTGCTCGCCCTTTGCATCCCCCACGCGGTAACTCTTGACTTCCACAGAAACGCCCGGCTGCACCGCCTCTACGATCTGTTGCAGCGTGATTGCCGTGCCCGATGGGGCGTCAAGCTTCGACTCGTGATGCGTCTCCGCGATAGTGAAGGTGTAACCCTCAAGCTTGGCTAACTCCGCAGTGAGGCGGAAGAGCTTTTGCACGCCGATGCAAAAGTTGGTGCCGTAGAGCAGCCCGCCGCCGCGCTTGATTGCCAGGGCCTTCATCTCGTTGAGGTGCGCGTACCAGCCGGTAGTGCCGACAACAATGCGTTCGCCCACAGCCAGCACTGCGCGCATATTTTTGATTGCCGCTTCCGGTGCGGTGAAGTCGATGACCACGTCGATGCCTGCCAATGCGGGAGCGGTCAAGGCCGAGGCGTCGCGGTTCTCCGCCAGGTCCAGTACGCGTACGCCATGGCCGCGCTCGCGAGCCACCTGGGCGACGAGCGAGCCGGTTTTACCTTTGCCGAGAACCAGTAAGAGCATGGGAGTTCCCTTCAGATGACAGGTTACAGATGACAGGTTACAGACGACAGTTTGCAGATGGGCTAAAGGGCCAGCGTCAGCCCTTGGCAAGCGGGGCTTTACTGTCATCTGTCATCTGTAATCTGTCATCTGGCAAAGGCTTTCGTGCCTCAACATCGAACACCGCCGGGTCGGGGTTCTGGAAGAAAGCGGCGTGCAGCGAGCGAACCGCTTCGTCGGCGTCGTCTTCGTCGATCATGAAACTCATGTTGATTTCGCTCGCGCCTTGCGAGATCATGCGGACGTTGATGTGGCGGACCGCGCCAAACACCTGCGCAGCCATGCCGCTCCGGCCGCGAATGTCGTCTCCCACCAGGCAGACCAGCGCCTTGCGGCCTTCATATTTCACATCGGCAAGCTGACTAAGTTCGGCGGCAATGGCGGGGAGCCTTTCGTTTGAGTCGACGGTGAGCGAGACGGAAACCTCGCTGGTTGAGACCATATCGACGGCGCAGTGAAACTTGTCGAAGATGGTGAAGATCTCCTTCATATAGCCGTGGGTCATGAGCATGCGGCTGGCGACAACGTCGATGATGGACAGCTTCTTTTTCACCGCGATGGACTTGAACGGGCTGCCGCAAGGTGGCGCGAGCGAGGTAATGCGTGTGCCTTCGCACGTTGCGTTGCGGCTGTTGAGCACGTGCACCGGGATGTTCTTCTTGACGGCCGGCAAAATGGTGGCGGGGTGCAGAACCTTGGCGCCGAAGTAGGCCAGTTCGGCCGCCTCTTCAAAGCTGATGGTCCTTACGCGCAGTGCGTCGGGACACACTCGTGGGTCGGCGGTCATGATGCCGTCCACGTCGGTCCAGATTTCAATGGCCTCCGCCGAGAGCGCTCCACCCACAAGTGCGCCGGTAAAGTCGGACCCACCGCGGCCCAGCGTGGTGGTAATGCCTGCCTCGTTCGATGCGATGAAACCGCCCATCACCGGCACGCGGCCTGCGGTGATGTGCGGGGCCAGATGCTCGTTAGCGCGCTTCTCAATCAGATTGTCCTGGGGAACAGCCTTCTGGAATTGCGAGTCGGTGACGATGACGTTGCGGGCGTCAACGTGGGCTGCGTCGATTCCGCGTTCGCGGAATGCAGCGGCAACGATGCGGCTGGAAATGCGCTCTCCGTAGCTGACAATCAGGTCGGAGATCCGCGGAGTGAGCTCGAGAATGGCAGCCAGGCCGCGCAGGATCTCGTCGAGGGAATCGAATTTCTGGTCGATGAGGTTTTGCAGGGCGGCGATGTCGGCCTGGTTTTTGACCAGGGCGGATGCGGTGTCGCGATGGCGACAGCGAAGCCGCGAACTGATGGCGAGTGCGCCAGTGCGGTCGCCGGATGCGGCGGCAGCGGCGGCGCGCAGCAACTGGTCGGTGACCTTTGCCATGGCGCTGACCACGACAACAGGTTGCTTGCCCAGTGCGACGCGACCGGCGACAATGGCGGCGGTGCGGCCGATGGCGGCCGGGTCCTCGACCGAAGTGCCGCCAAACTTCATAACTACCAGGCTCATGCGTGTATTCCCAAAGTTCAAATGGCGGATTAATTCAAGCCGCCGCTTACGCCGGCAACAATATCATCCAAAAGATCAATCGTCTTCTTGCGCTCCCGCGAACCGGACTTGTCGGGTGGAGCAACAGTTTCCAACTTACCCAGGCTTGCAAGCAATTCAGCATTCAAAATGGCGGCGCCCGCGGCTCCGCGAATGGTGTTGTGCGAGAGCACGGTGAACTTCCAGTCGAGCAATCCGCACGGCCGCAGGCGTCCAACCGTTACCGCCATGCCATTGCC
>JBELAI010000221.1:0-9983 GCA_049508975.1 Occallatibacter sp.
GCCTCGTCATCCCGCGGCACGCCATTGGCGGGATCGCCCTCGAAAATCGTCACGTAGAGCCGGTCCTTTGGAATGCCGAACCACTCCTCGCTCGTGACCAGCTCCCAGGCAAACTGAATAGCCTCGCGCTTGAAGTAGTCCCCAAAGCTGAAGTTGCCCAGCATCTCGAAGAACGTATGATGACGCCGCGTAAACCCAACATTCTCTAGATCGTTGTGCTTGCCCCCGGCGCGAACGCATTTCTGCGAGGTAGTCGCCCTGGAATACTCCCGCTTTTCCGCGCCCAGGAACAGGTCTTTGAATTGATTCATCCCCGCATTCGTAAACAGTAGCGTCGGGTCGTTGGCAGGCACCAGCGAGGAAGAATGCACACGGCGGTGCTGCTTCGACTCAAAAAAGCGCAGAAAGAGCTCGCGAATTTCGTTTCCAGAGCGCGATTGCATAGCTTTATCAGTGTAACTGGCAAGCCGCGATTCGGGCATCTCGCACATAAACCTCAGATCCGAGGTACACTTATCGTAGGCCCATACGGAGTGGGCTATTTATATGGCCACTGTGAGAACACATATTGTCCTTCCGGCCGAGCTTGCGAAGGAGATCGATGCGATTGCCGGCCCTCGCCGACGCAGCTCCTTTCTCGTTGAGACGGCGGAAAAAGAGATCAAGCGGCGGAAGCTGCTGGCGTTTCTCGAACGAGATGAACCTGCCTGGCGGGAAGAGGACCATCCGGATATAGCCGCAATGGGGGCAGCCGAATGGGTTCACAACCTTCGACGTGAGCGTAGTCCTCGGCAGGAGCGCCTGGACGAGTTCACTCGGGAAAGCAACGAATAATGCCGCCGGCAGTAAAAAAAGTCCTACTGGATACCAGCGTCCTCATCAATATCCTGCTTCGCCGCACAGAGCCGATTGCGCGGATTCACGATCTCGTCCTCCACGGATTCGAACTGGCCACATCTGCCATAAACGTGGCGGAGCTCTACGCGGGCATGCGGAAAGGCGAGGAAATTGCCACGCGAGAGCTGCTTTCTGCCCTGAATCTTCTTGCCTTGTCGCCACAGATTGCGCAACGGGCTGGTGAAATTTCTGCCGACAGACGTCGCATTGGACGCACACACGCCCTCGACGACATGATGATCGCGGCCACGGTCATCGAGTATAACCATGCGTTGTGGACGGATAATCGAAAAGACTTTGAGATTCCTGGCATTCAGCTTTTGCCCGACTGATCCCGCACAGCTGAGTTACTCCCGATGCTCTTCATCGTCCAGATTCTCCAGCGCCCCCAGCGCCTCCTCCGGCACGTCCCACTGCCGCAGAATCTTGTAAATCGTCCCCGTCGAAAACCCCGCCGTCACCAGTCGCCGCATCACGCGCGCAGTCTCCTTCGGATTCTCCGGCTTGCGAATGCGTTTGCGTTCCAGGTGTTCCCGCGCCAGGGCCTCTTCGTTGGTCTGGCCATAGCGCGCGTCCAGAGTCTCCGTAATCAGGTCGGCGTGAACTCCCTTTTGTTGCAGATCCTGCCGAACCCGTCGCACGCCAAACTTCTGGTTTTCCTGCCGCAGGCGCGCAAACGTCTCCGCAAATGTCACATCGTTCAAATAGCCGTAATCCTTGAGCCGCGCCACAACGGCCGTAATCGCAGCCTCGCCAAGCGCACCCGGCTCCACGCGCGTCTTCATCAGCCGCCGCAGTTCAACCTCCGACCGCATCTGCCGCCCCAGCGCCTTCACCGCGTAGTCAAACAGCCCCTTCTCGTCGAGAAGCGGTCGTGGCTTCGAAGATTTGCGTTGAAAAGGCATGTGCGTGGAGACCTTAGTGTCCTGAGTCCAAAGTTCTTATCGAAGATAGACCTGTCATCCTGAGCGAACGGGGCCCCAAACGTCTTTCAGTTTGGGGGTGGTGAGTCGAAGGATTTGCATTTGCCTTTCGTTAGCTTCGCCCCGAACTACAGACTCAGGACACTAGTCCCCTATTCCCTGTTCGCTGCTTTCGTCCACTCATCCACCCATTCGTTCACCGTCTTCCACCAGAGTTGCGAGTTCTGCGGTTTCATCACCCAGTGGCCTTCGTCCGGGAAGTAGAGCATCTTCGACGGCACCTTCAGCAACTGCAGCGTGTCGAAAAGCTGGAACCCCTCGCTCACGTCGAGCCGGTAATCGAGTTGGCCGTGAATCACCAGCGTCGGCGTCTTGAAGTTCTTGGCCGCGAGCGACGGCGACCACTTGCGGAATGGATTCTCGGAGTCCGGCTTGCCGTAGTAGTCCCACGGATGCCCCTTGAACTCCCAAATATTGAACCAGTCCTCTTCCGTCGATCCAAACGCCGACTCAGCGTCGAACATGCCGTCGTGGCTCACGATGCACTTGAAGCGGTTGGTATGCCCCAGCACCCAGTTCGCCATGTACCCGCCGTAGCTGGCCCCCAGCGCGCACTCCCGCGTCTTGTCGATGAAGGGATAGTGCTGCTCCGCGTAGTCCAGGCCGGTCATCAGGTCAGTGAAGGGCTTGCCGCCCCAGTCGCCATTCACGCCATCGACAAACGCCTGCCCATACCCCGTAGACCCGCGCGGATTGATCATGATGACCACGTAGCCATTGGCGGCAAACAGTTCCGCATTCCAACGATACGACCACATATCGCCCCAAGCCCCCTGCGGCCCGCCGTGAATCAGAAATTTCAGCGGGTATTTCCTTGAAGAATCAAATCCCGGCGGACGAATGATGAAGCCTTGGACTTTGGTTTTATCTTCCGCACTAAACCAGAACGATTCCATCTTCGGGAGGTTGAGTCGAGACAGAAGAGAGTCGTTGAGGTGAGTTTTTTGATCTTCTTGGAAATCGTTTTGCATTTCCGGATGATCTTGCGGAATCCGCACCTGGACTATTTCGCTCGGACCACCCACCATCATTTTCGTTGCGTAGAGGTATCGCCCTTCGAGGACATGCAAATTCGATAGCTCTCCGTCGTTGGGAAGCTGCGTCACCGATCCATCTATTCCTGCAACAAATACGGGTGCCTCGCCTTTGGTTCCCGAAACGAAATAGACTGCCTTGGACTCTGGTCCCCAAGCAAACTCGTCTACCCAGTTATCGAACTTCGGCAGCAAATCCTTGATCGTCTTCCCCGCGCGGTCATACAGCATCAACCGGAACTTGTCGGCCTCATAACCCGCGCGGGCCTCGCTCCGCCAAGCCAGCCACTTCCCATCCGGCGAGTAAGCTGGATTGAAATTCCCACCCGCCGAATTGCTCACCGCAACCGGCTTCGCCGCCGGATTCGTCAAATCCAGCGTAAAAATCTTCGCGCTCACGCTGGTGGCGGGCTCGGGATCTACATTCTCCGTGAACGCCAGTTCCTTTCCGTCCGGCGCAATCGAGAAACCGCCACCGCCCTCCAGCGAAAACGGCGGCACATCGTGCGGATCGTTCGGCGTCAAATCCCGCACCGCCCCCGTCTCCACCGCTACCAGAAACAGATGCGACCGCTTATCCCCCGTGTAGTGGTTCCAATGCCGGTAGAGCAGGTGCGTAAAGATTTGCGCCTTCACCTTGCTGGCAGCCAGCGCCGCATCCCGATCCGCATTGCATTTATCCCCCGTCGCTCCATCGGCAGCAGTAATCGCCGGACAATCTGGATACACCGAGGACGTAAAAACCACGAAGCGCCCATCCGGCGACCAAAGCGCGTTATCCGCCTCAGTAGAAATCGTCGTCAGTTTCTTGGGGTTGCTGGTAGCTCCGGATGCCGAGTCGAAATCCGCCAGCCAAACCTGCTGCCCTCCCTCGCGCCCGCTCAAAAACAGAATCCGCTTCCCATCCGGCGCAAACTGCGGCCCACCATCGCCAGCCCTCGTCACCGGAATCAGCTGCGGTTCTCCCCCAGCAATCGCCTGCAGCCACAACTCCGGCGTCTTTGTATTCGCCTCCAGATTTACCGTCGTCACCGAGTAAGCCAGCCACTTCCCATCCGGCGATACAGCCGTCTCCCCCAGCCGCTTCATGTGCATCATGTCCTCAAAGGTCATGGGGCGCTTAGCCGGGGCTGATTGTGCCGAACAAAAAGGAGCGGCAACGAAGAGTGCAAGAAGGAAAGCAAGGGCAATTCGGCGCATAAGATTTTCCTATTCGCGCGGAAGCGTTGGTCTTGTTCGCGCGAAGGAAAAGTGTACACCGCGAGCGGGGACGGGAACTGGTCGGTGATAACTGAACGTGGGGGGTCGGTTCTTGAAGGGTACGGGATTCATCCCGTACATAAGTGGCAAAAATTGATTTCGGCTTTAGCCGCCGAGGGAATGCAGACTCCAACAGAGCATTCCCTCAGGGCTAAAGCCCGGTCATTTGCGTGTTGAGATGTACGGGCTGAAGCCCGTACCCTTCATTGAATCCCTTACCGTTCACCAAGAACCAAACTACTTCACTTCGCCAATGTAAACCCCGTACGGCCCCAACTCGATCTGGCTGATCGATGCTGGGTCTTGCGCGCCAGGAGTTTTCAGCAACGCCTTCACATTCCCGCCCGCTCCCGGAACGCTCAGACTCACCGTCTGCGGATCGGCCGTGAAGTTCACCGACACGACTACAGCCGGCGCTCCCGCTGTTTGCCGCTCCCAACTCAGCACCTTCGTATTGCCGGTATCCAGCATGGTGTTATCCCCGGAGGCAAGCGCCGGATTCGTCTTCTTAAGTCGAATCAGCGCCTGGTACCACGTGAAAAGCGAGCTAGGATCACCTACTTCGGCCTTCACATTAACAGTTGCGTAAGTAGGCGGCACAGGCAGCCACGGCGTGGTCGCCCCCGGAGCAAAGCCCGCATTCGGCGATGCGTCCCACTGCATCGGCGTACGCTCTCCATCGCGCCCCTTGTCCTTCGGCCAGCCCGTCAGGCCGACCGGATCCTTCACGTCTTCCTTGCGTGTAGGCGGCGTAGTCTTCATCCCAATTTCGTCGCCGTAATAAAACAGCGAAGTGCCACGACTTGCAAAGAGCATGGTCGAGATGACGCGCTCAATGTCCGTATCGTGCACGCCATCGCCATACCGTGCATCAAGCCGCGGGTTATCGTGGTTGTCAAACACCAGCAGCGGAATGTTGCCGTTGATCCCCGTCTCCACATCGTTCAATTTAGCCCGGAACTGCGCCACATCGAGCTTGTTGATGAACCCAACCTGTGTATCCATCGGCAGCTGAAATTCCGGCTTGTCTGGAGAGCCGTACTGCTTCGCCAACTCGGCGATATTCGGCAAATAAGTTTCGCCGATCAGCACCCGCGCGCCTGGGAACTTGTTCGAGTTAAATGTGTCGCTGAAGGCGCGCATCTCCTGCATCACCGGGTGCGTGCCGGGCAGGTTATTGGTGCGAGTATCGTTCAAGGCAACGTCGCCATAGTTGTTGAGATACGACTTGCCGTCCTTGTCCAGCAACACGTCCTCATCGCGCATTTCGGGATCTTCATACAAGGTAGTAATCGCATCGAATCGGAACCCGCCCACCCCGCGCTTCAACCAGAAGCCAATAATGTCCTTGAATGCCTCGTGGATCTTCGGATTGTTCCAGTTCACATCCGGCTGCTGAATGTAGAACTTGTGGTAGTAGTACTGGCGCGTCTTCTCGTCCCACTCCCAAGCCGAGTGGCCGAAATCCGACTGCCAGTTATTCGGCACTTCGCCTTTGTCGGTTGCGGTTTCGCCTTTGCCGTCGTGCCACATGTACCAATCGCGATAAGGATTGGTGCGCGACGACCGCGACTGGATGAACCACTCATGCTTATCCGAGGTGTGATTCATCACCATGTCCATCAGGATGCGGATATGGCGCTTCTCCGCCTCGGCCACCAGGTGGTCGAAATCCTTCAGCGTGCCATACTGCGGGTCGATGTTCTTGTAGTCCGAAATGTCGTAGCCGAAATCGACCTGAGGCGAAGGATAGACGGGCGAAAGCCAAATGGCGTCGACGCCCAGTTCCTTGAGGTAATCGAGGTGCTGGGTGATGCCGTTCAGGTCCCCGATGCCGTCTCCGTTGGAATCCTGGAAACTGCGCGGGTAGATTTCGTAAATAACGGCATTCTTCCACCAGTTCTGCTCGGTGGATGCGGATGTGGCGACTTTGGGAGGCTGAGATTGCCCTCCCGTGGGTAACGCCATGGCTCCGATCAGCGAAGCGATAGCGCAGATTGCGGTCCTGCTGGTCCAATGCATTGCGGTCTCCTGTTTGTTTCCGCTGCTCGTAGATTCGGCAGCAGTGTGTCGCATGAAAAACTATCACATCCGGTGGCGGGATGGAGACCGTTCATCTGCGGCTTCTGGCCGGAATCGCTGGTGGTATCTTAGTGTTCAGGTGCAGCCATGCCGGATGCTCTTACTGTCTATCTTCACTTTCCGTGCTTTGACGGTGTGGTCTCAGCGGTTCTCGCTTGCGAATACCTGGAGCGGAAGCACGGCTGGAAAACGATGCAGGTTGTTCCCGTAAATTACTCCGAACGCACGACCTGGGTGATGCGGGATTTGACCAGGCCCGCCGCAGTGGTCGATTTTCTCTACCATCCTCAGGCAGATTTCTGGGCGGATCATCATCAAACGACTTTTTTGACCCCGGAAATCGAGGCACGCTTTCAGCGAGAGAAATCTGCCAACATGCTTTACGATCCAAAAGCGCAGTCCTGCGCCGAGGTGATTTGGCGAAAAAGCTACCGTCTTCTTCGCGAGCCGAGGTTCCGCGAAATGGTCGATTGGGCACATCGAATCGATGGTGCGCGCTACGACTCGGTGGAGGAGGCCGTGCTCGGGGACCGGCCGGCACTGCAAATCAGTTTCAGCTTGATGCGCAACTCATCTCCGGAATACTGCAGTTTTCTGGTGGAAGAACTTCGCGCGAAGAGTTTGAAAGAGGTGGCCGGTTCACGCCAGGTATCGGAGAGCTATCAGAGTGTACGCAAGTCCATCCAGCTCGGCCAGAAGCGGTTCCAAAGGGCTTCTCGCGTGGAGAAGGACGGTATTGTGGTTTTCGACGTGCGGCAAGCGGATGACACGCTCCTTAGCCGCTATGCACCCTATCTCGCCTATCCTAAAGCCCGCTACTCCGTCGGGATCGTTGAATCTGTCAGCGGAACCAAAATCACTGCCATGCGCAATCCGTGGAGACACTTCAAGAGCGTTCCCCTGGGACAGATATTCAGCCAGTATGGGGGCGGCGGCCACCAACGTGTTGCCTCTGTTCTGGTGAAAGATGCACGGGAAGCCAAGCGCACCCTTGGCTTCATCCTCAACGACCTGCGCAACGCTGCCTCGGGAACAAAGTCCTCGCCGAAGGAGGCCGTGCCGGGTGATTAAGCAATTCAATTTCTACGATGTCTATGGCTACCTTCTCCCTGGCATTGCGCTTTTTGCGCTCTTCTGGATGCCAGTTGGAATTCTCACGCAGACCTGGCCCGAACAGGACCTTTCCAAGGCCTTGTTTCTAACGGTTCTTTCTTACATCGCCGGCCATGTTCTGCAGACGGTTGCCAATTCAGTTGTTCCGTCGACGGTTCCAGGCCCTGGGAAGCAAAGACGTTTTCCGTCCGAGCTGTTGCTGGACAAGAGTAACGCGAGATTTACCGACGCATTCAAGACACGGCTGGCCGTCAGTGTTGCAATGAAATTTGGCCTGGATTTGAAAGTTACCTTGGATGGAAATGGAGCCGGCGAGATTTCTACGAATCGCCAGATCGCTTTCTTTCAGGCCCGCTCGTGCCTGATCGCAAAGAAAGCGGAACAATATGCCCAGCAGTTTGAGGGACTCTATGTCATGATGCGCGGGCTCGGCTGCGCCTTTTGCTCGGGCGCTGCATATTTTGTTGGATGGGGTCTCTCCATTCGCCGCGGTGACTCCGCTGCTTTGAATGCGATCTCAACTGCGGTTTTGGCGGTCACTGCTCTTGCATTGCTCTCCGCGCTGGTTGCCTTTTTTCGAGATTCCGCAAAGAGGGTCGCCAATCGGTTCCTGTCAGCGTTCTTGCTCTTGGCGTCGGCTGGTTCGGGCTTCGTCGTGGGAGCTTGGCGGTTCCAACCGGTTGCAAATTCCACCCCATTCCCAAATTATCCCGAGTTCATTCTGTGGGGCGGTGCACTTCTCGCACTCTTCGCGGCGGTGAGATGCTTCAGTGCCTATAAGGGGTTTGCTTTCAATTTCGCAGAGACGATCTGGCGCGACTTCTCGGCAAACTTGCCCGACGCCGAAGAGCCACACCAAAACGCCGCTGATGGCGACGACGAATAGAACCAACTGCTACTCGACACGGCGAGAGATCAGGGTGAATAACCTGTTCGTGTCAGGGCCTCTCTTCCGCAGGCGATTTGGGAGCAGCTCTGGCGCCAATTTTGAGCCGTCCTATCTCGACACCAAACGCCGGGTCTTCCCTTGTGCCTGAAATATGAATCGGAATCTCAGTTCCGGCGCCATCCTTCTTGAAATAGCGGTCGGCGGGCTTCAGCAGCGTTCCAAAAACGCCGCCCACCATCTGGGAAACCGTGGCGTCAAGTTTTGCAGTTCCGTCGAAAGCAAGTGCCCCTGCTTCCACGCCGTATGTCCCTTTCAGTTGAATCGTCGCACCCGGAACGGTGTAGGTCAGCGAAGGCAATGTCACCACCCCGGCGGCCAACTGGAAATCCCCCTGCATGTTGGAGCGAATAGCATCGGGATCTGCGCTCCTGACTTCTTTAGGTTTGCCCTGCCCGCGCAGGCTAAGCTGCGTAATGCCATCCTGAATTTTGGTGCTCGTGAAGTGCACTTGATCCAGATTAAAAAAACCCTTCAGATTGAGCCGTTCATGCACCGGGGCAGGACCAGGCGGAATGTGCAGCGCAGCCTTCATGGTTACCGCGCCGGTGAGCAACGTCGTCTGCGTATGGCTGGCAAGATGCAGAAAGTCCTCAATGCGCGCCGACCCGACGTTGATGTTGAGGGCAATGTCGTGTCCTTTGCCGCTTGGCTTGCCGCCGGCGGGGTCGGGCGCGGTCACGCGAACTATCTGTCCCTGCGCGGTAAAATGCGAATGTCCCAGCGTAGCGTCGACAGGTTCGAGCCATGTGTCGCCGTTGGTTGCATCCACTTTGGCGTGGAAGTGCGTGTGCAGGGGCAGCGAGTTGCCGAAGTGCGTAAGCCGGAAGTCTGGCGTATCCGCGTCGCCATCCACCACCAGGTCGCGCAACGTGCCCTGATACCTGCCCTTCGAGGAGAGAATGCCCGCGATGCCCTTGAAGGAAGACAAATCAGCCTGGTCAAAGGCGTAATCGCCCTGAATAGGGCTCTCACCGGGGTCCGCAACCTCCCATGGCCCAATGGTTCCGGCCGAGTGGATGATGCCCACCGGCTTGGGATTCGTCAATTCCGCTTCAAATCGCATCACACTGCCTGCGTGGATGGCCCCTCCGGCGTTGTCTGTCAGCCCGAAGTGTGCAATCGCAAAGTCCAGCGGCAACTTGCCCGGCTTGCTGGTTTCAAGCACAAAGTGGGCCGACGTGCATTCAATCTTATCCACACCAAAGGAGATCAGTGGAGCAGCAGGAACAGCTGGAACGGCCGCATCCGTTTCGTGGTGAAAACGGGATTTGGGAGGCAAATGAATGTCCAACCCTTTCAATTCGACAACTGAAATGTGGATTGGCTTGCCGCGGCTGTAATGCAGCGGTGCATGAAAGCGGAATTCGTCCAGGCTGATAAGCGGATCACCCGGCTCTTGGGGCGGAGGCACGTTGACGCCCTCCACCTGTGCTGGCGGCCAGATGCGCAAACCGCGGCCTTCCGCCCACATGCCGTGCGCGAGTGACATGTGAAAGCTATCCAGCTCCACACGTGCATGAAATCGATCCTGCAAGGCCTGAACGATGCGGGCGCGCACGAAGGGCTCGGCGCGGCGCAGAACGATAGAGACCACGACGGCGAGAGCCGCCAACAGCAGGAGCAGACCGGCGCCGATCCACTTAAGCCACCGATTTCTGCGCCAAA
>JBELAI010000222.1:0-9974 GCA_049508975.1 Occallatibacter sp.
ACGTAATTATCGGCGATGTCCGGATAGACCTCGACGGGCATCTCGTGAAACGACACCGCCCCCCAGATCAGCAATAGCACCCCAACCGCCAGCACCACGTACCGGTTATTGAGCGCAAAATCTACAAGATTGCGAATCATGATTTCTTCCTCGGGTCTCGAAGTTGAGCGCTATTCATTGTCGATAACATTTTGGAGATTGATCGCGTTTGTCACGACCTGCTGGCCTGGCTTCAACCCGGATAAAATCTCCTGCATATTGTTCGGCAACTGCTCACCACTCACCACCTGGATTCGCTTGAATTTCTCTTGCGCTGGGATATAGACCCAATCGCGGTCGTGCAGGTGCACAATCGCGGACGCCGGAACAGCCGTGAATGTCTGCTTCTCCTTGCCGAACAAAGTGGCCGTACCGAACATGCCCGGCCGCATCATCTGGCCAGGATTGGCCACTTCAATACGGACCTTAGCTGTGCGGATATTCGGATCCAGAATCGAGCCGATGTTGCTGATCGTGCCCTTCAGGACTTTGTTCGGATAAGCGTTCAGTTTGATGTCCGCGGTTTGCCCCATGCGCACATTGGCCATGTCGCTTTCGTAGACGTCACAAACAATCCACACATTGCTCAGATCCGAAATAGTGAATGGGTTCGGCGTAGAATAGGCCTGCACAGCCGCCCCGTTCGTAACCTCCTGATCGGTGATCACGCCGGAAACCGGAGCGAAAATATCGACAATCCCCTTCGGGTCGCTTGGATCGCTGCCGAGCAGGTGAAGATGCTCGGTAGCAGTATCGAGAGTGGTCTTGGCGTCGTCCTCGGTGTCTTGCGCGACCTCCAAGTCTCCCTGCGCTATAGCCCCGTGTTCGTACAGGATCTTTGCACGATCCAATTGCTTGCGCGCAAGCAGTTCATCGGAGATGGCCTTGCGGTAGGCGTCGAAGCCTCCCGAGATGTCGTCGCTGCGAACGCGCAGCAAGAGCTGGCCCTTCTTTACTGTGTCCCCGAGACGAGCGCGTATGTCCACGATGCGGCCTGAGGCAAGCGAAATCACCGGGACATTTCGCGAAATGTCTGGAATCACTGTGCCGGTCACGAATAATTGCGACGGTGCTTCGTATTCGGTCGATGCTACGATCGGATACTGCTCCGGATGCTCGACCGCGAAAAGGGAGACATCCACTCCGGCAACAACCTTGGCCGGCGGCGGCGCCTCTGCGTCCGCATTCACCTTGTCACTCTTGCAGCCGCTTAGACTCAGACAAGCAGCTATTCCCAGGAGCATTGTCATCTGACCAAAACAAAAAACATTGCTTTTCATAAAATCTCTCGCATCCTCTTTTTGCTTCTCTCGACTTTCCATACACGACTGGTAATCTGAGAGCCGGCCCCTCGAAAAAGAGTTCAAATGGCTTCGGCGTTGCTTTTATCTATTGATACCGGAGGTGCTGTAGGGGTCGAATAAAGGGTTCGTAAAAATTGTATGGTGATTTAGCCGTTCTATATATTTACTGGGAAGGCTTTTTGCGCGCGCATTCTTCGTAACATTGAGCGATAGCTTTCAAACCAGGCTCAGGGGAAGGTCTGTAACGCATTCCTTATATTTTCTGGATGCTTAGGCAGAGCAGACAAATCTGATGCAACAATGCGCAAACATTCGGCGACTAACTTGAACCCAGCAAGTGTTCGTCCCACTGCGATGGGCTATAGTCTTGGGTTATCGGCCATTTAGGCGCGCACTTATCTGCTCTCGTCAAAAAGGAATCGGAGGCTCGTTGCTATGCGAAATCTTTCGGAGACATTCGGCCAGCACCGGAATCCTAAACAACTCCTGTGCTGGCCGATACGTAAGAGTAACTAGCCGCAGTCCTCTGGCACAGTCACACCTACCAGGCAGTTAGAACCTGACCATGATCGCAATTGTCGAGACGGTCTGGTTGGTGCGCAGATCGGGCCACCAGAGAGCGGTAGCGGGATTGGCGCCAACTCCGGCGCAGGCCTGTGCCGCGGCCACCGTGTTGCCATAACCAAAGCCGGAGTCGCCTCCGCCTGCGCATTGGTAGTGGGCTGCGTTGCCGTTGTTTCCGCCCGGAGGTGTAATGCCGCCGCGACCGGTCCAGTACGGCGTATCTGAATAGCGGTACCCGCTTTCCAGACGGAAGGTGATGAACTGGCTCGGCATGTAGTCGAAGGTGATAGTGCCGTCGTGCATCTGAGCGCGGTCGCCTGCGTTCTCGGTATAGTACGGCGTTCCCGTGATGGCCGTGGCGCCGTTGATTGGCGGCAACAGCGTTAGGTAGCGACCAGGGTTGTTCATAAGACCACCGCCGAGGGTTATCGCGTAGCGATCCTTGTCGAACCATCCGCGCAAATAAGCCATCGTGCCGATGAACATCTGCTTGGGTTTGCCATTCTTGCTGTTGTGGCAGTTGACGCCGCCGGTATAGGAATCGGCGGTCCCCATTTCCGGGGAGAACCCATGTGGATCGTAGTAGCCGACGGCAGGCCCACCACCATATTCGCAACCGGCATCGCCCGTGAGGGTGAATGCCGCCTTGTCAAAGAGGTTCTTGGGCTGGTCGTAGAGCTTGTATTGGACGCTGTAATCGGCGTGAATGCGTGAGCGACCGGGATAACCAGCATCGTCCTCGCCCATTCCGTAATTATTGAAGACGACATCCAGGCTGTTTGTGGGACGCCACAGGATCTGTCCGCCCAACCCACCGTGGCCGTTATAACGAGCGTAGGACTGCCAGCCGTTGATGATCCACGGCTCGATTTTCAGCTTTGCCGTAGGGAAGTACTGAATGCGCAGACCGTTGAAGAACCAAGGGGTGTTCGAGGAAACGAACGAAGGCTGATAGGTCCAGTTGTCGAAGTTGTAATAACTGAAGAGGCCGATGTACGAAACGAAGATACCCGCGTCTACGTTGAGACCGTGGGCCACATCCCAGTGATATCCGCCCCAGGCTTCAGAGACATATTTGTACGCGTTGGCAAGGTCCCACTGTCCGCGATTGGGGCTGCCATCGTTACGAACTGTCGTCGTGGCAAACAATCCGTCCATGGTGAGGATGCGCCCGCGCACATTTTGAATGCGGATGTCGCCCCCGGCGCTGATCTGCTCCAACTGCCACTCGTCGGAGCGAAACGTCTCCGTCGATCCACCCAGGCTGTCGTCTTCAGGATGGTTGTAGTCCAAGGTGAAATTCGCGTCGGCTCGGAACTCCGGAGTGAAGTACTTGGTGCTCATCGGGCTGTCCACTGCATGCCCGTTGCTGTTCAACCACGTCCAGTCGCCTGGGAATGGCGCAGCCTTGGTGGTTGTCTCCGCTGTGATCTCCGGGGGCGTCGGAGCGGCAGCCGGTGCGGGCGCTGTCGCTTGACCTACTGCCATCGAACCGGTTGTGTCGCCCGTTTCCGCGGAGCGCAAGGCGTTGGCGTCCTTGTCCGCGGTGGCTGCGTCGCTGGCTTCACCAAGCTGGGATTCCAGCTTCGCGATCCGCGCCTTCATCTCACTTTCCATCTGCGCGAACTGCTTCTTTACCTCGCTCAGTTCTTTGATCGCTGCCTCGCTGTTGAGAGGTACGGACACGGAAGCAGGCGTCGCGGAGTTCGTGCTGGCTGCTGGCGTGGCTGCGGTTGTATTCGCGTTTGCAGTCGCAGCCGCGTTTGCAGTGTTGGAAGCTGGTGGAGTGGAATCGCTTCCTGATTTCGCGGGACCTGTTTCCGGTCCTTCCATTGCAGGATACTCAACCATTGCTTGTTGTGCCGCACCCGCGCCTACAGTCTTCTGTGGCGTTGCATTCTTGTCTTGGGTGGAGGGCGCGCTTTGAGCCTGGCAGATGAGTTGCCCAGCTGAGCCGGATATTGCAGCGGCTAGAATAATGGCCGTCCTGAAGTTACTCTTCATACCTATCTGATCTCCTCGGCGCATAGCGCGCCGCCGGGTTAAGAAACGTTATCTCTCATGGAGGGATAGCTACAGCATTCCGCTCCCCTCATCCAAGATTGTTACCCGAAGCGACATAAGGTTGCCGTAAAGAAAATACAGAAACGTAGTAAGTCAAAGACCCTTGAACTTACAAGGCACACTATTCCTCTGGCTGTCTCTCGGAGAAGAAAGAACAACCCTTATATGTTCATTTAACCCATGTTGTATTGAGACTAATAAGAAAAGCGTAAACGGCGCATAAGGGGACCCTAAAATCGTTATGGTATTTTCGGTCTTGAACGCGTTCACGTTGTGGGAATACAGCGGAGAGAACGCCCAATGGGTCAAGTCGACTCAACCCTGCGATGTGGCCAATTGGAGCACGGATACCTGGCACCACGTCCAGATCAGCTATTCGAGCGACGAGCGAGCAACGTGACTTATAACTCCGTTTGGCTGAATGGAACCGAACAGGCAATCAACGCAACGGCGCCGTCGTCGTTCCCGTTGGGCTGGCAGGTGGGGGTTGTGCAAACTCAGTTTCAGATGGATGGTCTGGGAGCCGAGGGCGGCTCAACGGTGTACCTGGATAACCTGACCATCTATCGCTGGTGAGGGCAGCTTCTAGCCTCTCGGCCAGAAATGGACTTCGCTCGCCTCACGCAGGCGCGTGGCCGCGCTTTCCGGCGTAATATCCCGTTGCGGCATGCCCAGCATTTCAAAACCCACCATGAATTTCCGCACCGTGGCCGAGCGCAGCAGCGGCGGATAGAAATGCGCGTGGAAATGCCATTCACGATGATCGAGACTGTCAGTCGGCGTTTGGTGGAACCCCATAGTATAAGGAAAGCTGGTCTCGAACAGGTTGTCGAACCGCGTGGCTATGCGGCGGAGGGCGTCAGCCAATCCGTCTCGTTCGTCGCTGGTGAACTCCGGCATCGCTCCGGCGTGGCGTTTGCTCAGTACCAATACCTCAAACGGCCATACGGCCCAGAATGGCACCAGCGCCGTGAAATGCTCATTTTCAAAAACGATCCGTTCGGCTGCGGCTTGCTCCGCGGCCAGGTACTCGCAGAGCAGACAGCAGCCGGTGAGAGACAAGTGTTCTCGCTGGGCTTTGGTCTCGGCGGCCGGCTCGTCGGGGACAAAGCCGGTTGACCAAATCTGCCCGTGAGGATGCGGATTGCTGGCGCCCATCATGGCCCCGCGATTCTCGAAGATCTGCACATACCTGATCCAATCGAGGCTGCCGGTTTCTTCGTATTCGCGCGCCCAGCCGTCGACCACGGGACGGATCTCCTCGCGTGTCATGCGGGCCAGGGTGAGCGAGTGGTCGGGATGGTAGCAAAGCACCTTGCAAAGGCCGCGGGCAGGCTCGGCTTTCAGCAGCGGAGAATCGGGCAGTTCGTGGGTCGCGGGAGCATCGGGCAGCAGCGCGGCATAATCGTTTACAAAAGAGAAAATCCCATCGTACACCGGATTGGCCGCGCCGCCTGCGCGATGATTTCCTGGGCAGAGGTAACATTGCGGGTCATACGATACTCCGGAGGGCGCTGCCTTTTGACCCACTTCGCCCTGCCAGGGACGCTGCGTACGATGCGGCGAAACCAACACCCACGATTGCCGCAGCGGATTCCAGCGCCGATGCGGAGACTGACTCTTGCTTTCCATGCTTGCTCCCGCAACCATTCTAATGCGGCGGTCTCTGAATTGGAGCAATGAAGCAAGCATGGCCGGCTAGCCGGCAGCCGGCCATCAAGATCGTGGTCGTGGAGCTTTCAGGGTTGCAGATCGAACGCGGGGCGCAACGTGGCGTCCATGTAAAACGGCACCGAAGTGTGCTCGTGGACAATCTGCCAGCCGCTTCCCTGCCGCTCAAGGCACAACGTCTCGCGCATCCAGAAGTTGACGGGCCCCTCGGCGCCTTTCTTTGTCCCGCTCATGCGCAGAAAGCCGTGGCAAACAGCGAAATCGCCGCTCACGACGACCTTGAAATCGCGCGAGTCAATATCGACGGGCGTCGCCCATGAATCGAACCAGGCCTGCTTCTCCTCCCGATCGATTCCGTGATGCACGAGCGGCGGCGCAAGATTGTAGACCGCCGCGCCGGGTGCAAACTGCGCCGCGAACAATGCAACATTCTTGTCGAGATGCGCCTGGCGAAGGTTTTGAACGACGGCCAGAATTTCGGCCTCATCCGTCGATGCGGAAACGGGGACGTGCAGTGTTGCTGCGGACATGAGGGAACCTCCTTGGGTTCGAGTTTTGAGATTCAGACGCTTGCGAGCACCTGGTGTAGCTTTTCCGAAAAGCCCGCGGGATCGTCGTTATAGCCACCGTGGCCGCCAGGAAAACCCACCGGCGCAGTTCCCAGCCGCTCGGCCAGGGCGACCGCCGTGCGATAAGGCATGGACCCTGCGGAAGACTCACCCACGCCAATCACGATGCGAGCCGGCCCTTCGCGCAAAGCGGCAATATCCGGCATGTACGAACCGATCGGCATCAAGCCATGCGCAAGAAAGAAGTCCGCGTTTGCCTTGATGCGGTTAAAGGTCTCGGCCATCTCGGGAGAGGGAGGCGTGGTTCTCTGCGGCTGCTGACCACCGCCTATCCCCGCCGCAGCCATGAACCTTTGCATGGCCGCACCAGCGCCAGCGGTACGGTATACGCTGTAGACATCCTCGCCGAATGTGCGCTGCTCTTCGGCGTTCGGGAGCAGCCCCATGCAGGGCGGCTCGTGCGCTATCAGCGTTTTCACTCGCTGCGGATAGCGCGCTGCCAGGTTGAGGCCAATCTGCCCGCCGCCGCTGCTGCCAAGGACAAATGCCGGCTCATTATCGAGCATCGCAAGAAGTTGAGCGGCGTCGTCGCCATGGACATCCATAACCTGGTCCTCTGGCGGCCCGTCGAGAACGCTGCGCGAATTGCCACGTGGATCGTACCGCACGACGGTGTAGCGATCGGCAACGATGGCCGCGAGCGGTGCAAAGATTCCCGCGTCTGTAGGGCCTCCGGAGATCATCAGCAGCACCGGGCCCGATCCCTGCACTTCGTAGTAGATTTGCGCCCCCGGCACTTTCAGCAGTGAAGGCTTGATGGTGAGTGACGTGATGGACACGATGAAGTCTCCTGCTGATTGAAGCGCGACTTAAGCGGTAGCAATCAGAATTTCAGTGATCAACTCTGCTTCAGGCGTAACTCTCGGATCGGTCACATAGTGTTCAATTGCGAAGTCATCGCGGAGCGGGATCTTCTTCTCATCGGCGAGTTGCCATGCGCGGCAGGTTGCCTGGCCAAGTTCCGAATAGGGGCCGGTCAGGGTGAAGCGACTGTACTTGCCGCCCGAGAATCCTTCGTATTGCAGTCCTTCGGGCAAATCGACTGGCGGCGCGGCAAGCGCCACACCGGCCCGGTAGACCTCGGGTCCCATTTTGTAGAGGCTGAAGTATTTCGTGATCTGATTCTTCTCGGCAATCGCCGGAATGTTGCTGTGGACCTCTCCCCACGCTTGCGGCGCGGTGCTCATAAAAGGGCCAACCTTTTCAATGAACACGTAGTGAGTTTCAGGCCAATGGACGATCGCTGGTTCTTCAGTGAGGTTCATACTGTCTCCTTTTTGGGATTCAATGCGCATCCGACTATTTGGCGAAGCAAAAGCATCCAGAGCTCTGAGCAATTGCTAAGCCGGGAACTCAATGCTGATGTGTTTCCGAAGCTTCGAAAGCCGTTCCATCCGACCAACGAGCAACCGGCACGAAGAAAATCGTTTCCGGCTCTGGCCCCTGCGGAAATGCGTCATTCAACAAGACGGGAGATCCATCCAGGTTCGCTCCCCAACTCGCTCCACTCGCATTCGCAATATGAAACATCAAATGAGGGTGCCAGTGCCCGACGCCATCTCCAAGGTATCCGCCTTTCGACAACATGTACGACATCGCTCCGGCCTCCGGCAAGGGAATCTGGTTGTTATCGAGCGCGGCCTTCATGCTCTCCGCGATCTGCTCTTTGGTGAACCCTTTCAATGCCAGTTTTGTCCTCAGAATCGTGTAAGGGAGAATGGATCGCGAGGCCTGAGGGTTATAGCAAATCGGCCCCCGCACTTTAGGATTCCAAAACTCCGGGCTCGCCACCGGATTCATCCATGCCCGCTCCACAATGCACGTAAAGCCGTTCTTCCCTTCGCTGGCAGTCTGGTAGCCATCCTTACCCAGAACCACGACTTCCGCGTCCCGCGATATTGCGGGCGGAGCAGCGCTTCGAGCCAGCGCGATTTCCGCATCTCGATCCGCAATCAGGTACTTGTCAATTGGAGCCATTGCCGGATAGGTTTGGGCCGCGTCCTGTGCCCGAACGAGACACGCAGTGCCATGCAGTAGAAACACAGCGGCGGCGGTTGCAAATACGGGTATGTTCTTTTTCATACATGCCTCCTGGGAATGGATTTCTTCAACGTTTGAGAAAGGAAGTTACTGCACCGGAGAACTCTGTTCTTGTGCTTGAGCGAACAACAATTCAATGTAGCAGCGAAGATGATCGATGCATGTTGCTGCAATCTCGGGGGTATGCTGAGCCTTGGCAAGGATGAACGCACCCTGGATGGTCGCCTGCATGTAAAGAGCGAGGCTCTCCGCAGTCCAATTCGGCCGAATGCCTCGCTGGCGCATCGCTCCTTTAATATCCGGCACGAGGGTTGCGGCGTGTTCGCTGATGCTCTTGTTGCAGGCCTCGCGCAGCGCGGGATGCGTGTCGTAGACCTCCTGCACCATGGTTCCCACCAGGCAGGTGAAGTCGGGAAGCTCGCCCAGCAGCAGTACCTTGCGAAAATCGACATAGGCCAGCAGGCGATCCAGAGGGTCGGCAGGAACATGATAGGGCGCCATGGCGAAAAGGCCGCCGGTAACCTCAGACCAGTAATCGGCTGCCGCCAGTGCCAGCGCTTCCTTGCTTTCGAAATGATGGAAGAAACTGCCCTTCGTCAACCCCGCTGCCTCGCAGACATCCTCAATGCGCGTGGCCGAGTAGCCCTTGGCTCGAATCACGTGCAGCGCCGCATTGAGCAGCCTGGTCTTCGATTCGTGTCTGGATTCAGCCGGCGTCATAGAATACCCATTCTATGGCTTCAAACCATACCGAGTAGTTGGTATGGTGTCAAGCCCACTCTTCGCATCCCTGTGGAAAACTCCGCAATTCCCTCTTGAATTCGTCCTGCGTGCGGCGATCAGCGCCGAACTTTCTCTGCCGCCTCCAGCACCGCCGGCAAAACGCGGCGAGCGCGAAGACGAACTGCGCATATCCCATCCCCGCTGGCTCGTTCAAGCAAAGTTACGACCTCTTCGTGCAGCTTCGGCTCGGCAAGTGCGACCGTGCCGAGAGCCTCCAGCGCGATAGCCCGGACGGCGATGCGCTTGTCATTTGCCATGATTCTCAGCATACGCGTCAGCCGCATGCGCTCTGCATGTGTGTTGAGATTGAGTGCCGCGGCCTGGGTCAAGTAGCCGCGTGTCTGCCATTGTCTGTCGGAAAGCTGGGCGATGAGATCGATCAGCGGGCCCACATGCTTTTTCAGAATCCCCGGTTCGCTGGCGCTTACGCGGCGAGCCAGGTCCGCGGCGCAACGGCGGGTAAACAGATCCGGCGATTGAATTTCGTGAACCAGGTCGCGAATCGCGGCAAGACGCGGCGGCGGCTGAGACAGGAAATCCCGAGTAGCCTCAATCGCTTCGGCATTCTTCCAACCGCGCGGAATACACGTACTCATCGTTCGTCCTGCGCAGCCAGTATAGACCCAAGCAGAACATTCCGCATCTCTGCTGGAACTTCTTCCCAGGTCAATCGCATAGACGATCTTGTTCTCTGATGAGGATCTATCCGTTGCAAAAACGGAGACGAATCGGCCCTCTTCCCGGAGGGAAGACATGAAAATAGCCCATGTATGACAGCGTCGGCTTTGTCAATACTGTTTTTGCGCCGTTTTTCGGGAAAACAGCGCAGGGATCTCCGGCGGTGAGGATTCGGGTGTCAAGGGCGCGGTTCTTTGCGTTC